>DAORUA010000107.1:0-10543 GCA_035432945.1 Vicinamibacteria bacterium
TGCGAGAAGATCACCGGCGCCTCGGAAACATCGAGCACCTGCCCCATCACCTGGGGCGAAACGTGGGAGATGTCGACGAGCATGCCCAGGCGGTTCATCTCGCGCACCACCTCGCGGCCGAAGGGCGTGAGGCCGCCGTGGGTGGGAGTGTCGGTGGCGGAATCGGCCCAGTCGGTGTTCCGGCCATGGGTCAGGGTCATGTAGCGCACGCCGAGGTCGTAGTAGGCGCGCAGCGCTCCCAGGCTGTTCTCCAGGGCCTGTCCGTTCTCCATGCCGAGGAACGAAGCGATCTTCCCTTCCCGCCGCGCGCGCTCCACGTCCTCGGCCCGCGTCGCGAGAAGGAACACGTCGGGGTAGGCGGCGATCAGGCGACGGGTGGTGTCGATCTGCTCGAGCTGGGCGCGCGCGGGCTGCTTCAGGCCCGAGGGAATCCAGACGCTCCAGAACTGCCCCGAGAGGAGACCCTCACGGAGCCTTGGGATATCGGTATCGCCCTTGGTTCGACGCTGACGCAACTCGTAGCGGCCAAGGTCGCCCTGGGCCAGTTCCGCGATCTGCTCGGGCAGATCGTTGTGGCCGTCGATGAGCGGCGTGCGGGCAAGGAGCTCGCGGGCGTGACGCAGCGCGGCGTCCTCGGCTCTCGCTGTCTCTCCTTCGCTCATCCCCAGACATCCTGCAAGGACCACGACCGCCGCTATCTTCATTCCAGGCCTCCAGCCGCAGCTTAGCCAGCCGCCGTCCCGATTACACTTCGCGGTTCATGCCCATCAACCCCGGCACGCGCCTCGGCTCCTACGAAATCACCGCCGCCATCGGCGCGGGCGGCATGGGCGAGGTGTTCCGCGCGAAGGACACGAAGCTCGGGCGCGAGGTCGCGATCAAGGTCCTCCCCGCGGTCTTCGCTCAGGACCCGGAGCGGCTCGCGCGCTTCGAACGGGAAGCGCGGCTGCTCGCTTCCCTGAACCACACCAACATCGCGCACATCTACGGTTTCGAAAGCGCCCCGCTCGCGGGTGGCGCCACCGTCCACTTCCTCGCCATGGAAATGGTCGAGGGCGAGGATCTCGCGGCGCGCTTGAAGCGGGGCGCCATCCCCCTCGACGAGTCGGTCGCCATCGCAGGGCAGATCGCCGAGGGCCTCGAGGAAGCGCATGAGCATGGGATCGTCCACCGCGACCTCAAGCCCGCGAACATCAAGCTAACTCCCGAGGGGAAGGTGAAGGTTCTCGATTTCGGCCTGGCCAAGGCCTACGAAAGCAACGGGACGAGCAGCGCCCCCGACGTCTCCCACTCGCCCACGATGTCCCGTCACGCCACCGAAGCGGGAATGATCATGGGCACCGCGGCGTACATGTCGCCCGAACAGGCGCGCGGGAAGACCGTCGACAAGCGCGCCGACATCTGGGCCTTCGGGGTCGTTCTCTTCGAGATGCTCACCGGCGAGCGCCTCTTCGCCGGCGACACCGTCAGCGACACCCTCGCGTCGGTGCTCAAGGATGCGCCCCGGTTCGAAGCCCTGCCCGCGTCCACCCCGGCGCGGCTCCGTCGTCTCATCGAGCGCTGTCTCGATCGCGATATCAGGTTGCGCCTTCGCGACATCGGCGAGGCGCGGGTGGAGATCGCCAGGATCGCGTCCGGAGCACCGGACTCGGGTCGCATCAACGCCGCGACCGCGGCCCCGGCCCCTCCCTCGAGCGCGATTCGACGCGTCGCCCCATCTGTCATCGCGACGGCGGTCATCGCCATCGTCGCAACCCTCGGCCTCGTACGCTCGCTCGCGCCGCGCGAGGCGCCCACCGGCGCCATCGCGCACTTGAGCGTCGCCCTGCCCCCGGGGGACGAGGTGATGGCCACCGACCTGAACCCGCTCGCGGTCTCCGCGGACGGGACCCGAATCGCCTACGTGGGCCTTCACGAAGGCAAGAATCAGATCTACCTTCGCAACCTGGGCGAAGCCGCGTCGAAAGCGCTCGACGGCACGGAGGGGGCTGAGTCTCCGTTCTTCTCCCCCGACGGCCAGTGGCTCGCCTTCTTCGCCGGCGCGAAGCTCAGAAAGATCGCGGTGGGCGGCGCGGCGCTCCAGGACCTGGCCGAGGCCCCTTTTCAGCGCGGGGGCTTCTGGGGAAGCGACGGGTTCATCTACTTCGCGCCGACCAACGTGAGCGGCATCTGGCGAGTGCCCGAAGGGGGCGGCCCCGCCACCGAGGTCACGAAGAAGGGTCCCGGAGAGATCTCCCATCGATGGCCTCACATCGTCGTGGGCACGAACACCCTTCTCTTCGGCCTGTGGACGGGGCCGGGCCACGACGAGCAGAACATCGGCATCCAGACCATCGGGGAAGCCGCGCATCAGGTGCTGTCCAAAGGCGGCGGCGCCCCGCGCTACGCCGCAGGACCGGGCATGCTGCTTTACGCCCAGGTGGGTGAGCTGTTCGCCGTGCCGTGGCGGCCGACGCAGAAAGACCTCGGTCGGGCCGTTCCGGTGACCATGCCTGAGCTCCTCAACAACGGCGGCGCCAACGAAGGCGGCGGGAACTTCGCGCTGGCCGGCAACGGCACGCTCGCCTACCTCGCGGGCGGACGGGCCCGGAACGCCCAGCGACTGGTCTGGGTCGACCGCTCCGGGAAGGTCGAGCCCCTGGCGTTGCCCGAACGAAACTACGAGAGCCTGAACCTCTCGCCCGACGGCCGGCGGGCGATCGTGCAAATCCGTGAGGGCACCATCGCGCTGTGGATGTACGACTTCGCCCGCAAGACCCTGACCCCGATCGGCGCGAACGCCGGCAGCAGCCAGTCGCCGGTCTGGACGGCCGATGGCGCCCGCATCATCTATCGAGCGACCCGCAGAGGATTTCGCAACATCTATTGGCGGCCCGCTGACGGCTCGGGCGAGGAGGAGCCGCTCACCAACAAGCCGGACGTGACTCAGTCCCCCACGTCGGTGTCGCCCGACGGCCATTGGCTCATCTTCAACGAGTCCGGGGCTCAGGAAGTCGGCGGCAACGGGATCTGGCTGATGCGGCTCGATGGCGATCGAGCGCCGCATCACCTGTCCGCGCAACCCGGGGGTGAACTCAACGGTCAGATCTCGCCCGACGGCAGGTGGATCGCCTTCGAGGCCACGGTTTCGTCGCGGTCCGAGGTCTACGTACAGCCGTTTCCGGGTCCGGGTCCGAGGCATCAGGTCTCGACCGACGGCGGGGTCGATCCACTCTGGTCGCGGGATGGCCGCGAGTTGTTCTTCGCACAGGGCGATCGATTGATGGCTGTGAGCGTCGAGAGGGGCGCGACCTTCTCCGCCAGCGTGCCTCGGCTCCTGCACGAAGGACGCTTCCTGAAATCGACCAACAACCGGACCAGCTGGAGCGTCGCCCCGGACGGTTCGCGTTTTCTGCGGATTCAGCACGTGGAAACCGAGCGCCCGATCACGCACATCGATGTGGTCCTGAACTGGTTCGAGGAACTGAGGACGAAACTCTCTTCCCGCTAGGGCGCGGGCCGTGGTTTCGGCGTGGCTAGAATCGCGGCCATGACCCCAACCGCGTTCCTGCTGGCCGCTTCGCTCCTCCTCTCCTCGCTGCCCGCGGAAGCGCAGGTCACCGCGTTCGTGGACGGGCGCGTCATCGACGGCGCCGGCCACGTCATCGAGCGAGGCACAGTGGTCGTGCGCGACGGCGTGATCGCGGAGGTCGGGCCCGCCGCGAGCGTGCGCGTCCCGGAAGGCGCCACGCGTATCGACCTCCGCGGCAAGACGCTGACGCCCGGCCTCGTCAACGCCCACGGACATCTCGCGCCGGTCGAAGGACTGAAGACGGGTCCCGAGTACTACACGCGGGACAACCTGCTGAAGCAGCTTCGCGCGTACGCGGCCTACGGCGTCACCACCGTCTTCTCTCTCGGCGACGATCAGGCCGAGGCTTTCGCGCTTCGCGCCGAGCAGGTGAAGGCGCCACCGGGGCGCGCGCGGGTGTTCCTCGCCGGGCCGAGCATCGCCGCGGACACCGCCCTGGCTGCGAGGGCCGACACCGAAAAGGTAGTCGCGCTCAAGCCCGACCTCATCAAGCTTCGAGTGGACGACAATCTCGGGACTGCGAAGAAGATGCCCGAGGCGGTTTGGCGCGCCGCTCTGGAGCGCGCCAACGCCGCTCACCTCCCCCTGGCCGTGCATCTGTTCTACCTGTCCGATGCGAAGGCGGTCGCCGGGGCCGGGGCGCATTTCATCGCCCACAGCGTGCGCGACCTCCCCGTCGACGACGCGTTCCTCACCACCATGAAGGCGAGTAACGCCTGCTACTCCCCCACCCTCATGCGGGAGGTCTCGACCTTCGTCTACGACTCGACGCCTCCCTGGGCGAACGATCCGTTCTTCCATCGCGTCTACTCGAAGGAGATCTCGGCCGAACTCGCCGACCCGGCGCGACAAGCGCGTTTCAAGGCCAGTCCGGCCTGGGCTCAGGGCCAGAAGTACAGGGCCGGCCTCGAAGTCGCGAAGGCCAACCTGAAGCGGGTCGCGGACGCCGGCATCCGGATCGCCTTCGGCACGGACAGCGGCCCCGCCGGGCGCTTTCAGGGCTTCTTCGAGCACCTCGAACTGGAGATGATGGTCGCGGCCGGACTCACGCCGATGCAGGCCCTCGTGTCGGCCACCGGGGACGCGGCGGGCTGCTGGGGCAAGCAGGGATCGATCGGCACCATCGCGAAGGGAGCGGCCGCGGACCTCCTGGTGCTGAACGCGAATCCGCTCGACGCCATCGCGAATACCCGCGCCGTCGACGCGGTGTACATCGGGGGCCGTCGCCTCGACACCCCCCGCTGAGCCGCGGGCGGGCTCGGCCGGAGTAGGCTGCGCTCACACCCCAAAGCAGAGGAGACACCCCATGCAGTCAGCCGTTCGCTGCGGCCTTCGCGGCCTGATGACGATTCTCGTTCTGATGGCGATGGCTCGGACGGCCCGCGCCCAGGACCCAAGCACCGATCCCCGTCCCGCCCCGCCCCGCGCGGAGGGTGAGGGTCCCTTCGAGCGCCTCGTCATCCGGAACGCCACCGTCATCGACGGCACCGGAGCGCCACCGAGGGGACCGGTGGACATCGTGGTCGAGCGGAACCGAATCACCTCGGTGGTGGCGGTGGGCGTGACCGCGGGCGACATGCGTCCGATGGGAAGGCCCCAGCCGGCCACGAAGGAAATCGACGCCACCGGCATGTACGTGTTGCCCGGCCTCGTCGATCTGCATGTGCACAACGGCGATCTCCCCAAGACCCCCGAGTCCGAGTACGTCTACAAGCTCTGGATGGCCCACGGAATCACGAGCGCCCGCGGAGTCCCCTTCGCGTCGCCCGACTTTTCCGCGACCGAGAAGGCGAGAAGCGCCCGAAACGAGATCACCGCGCCGAGGATGTTCACCTACCGCCTTCCCTTCGACGAGTGGGAGGGCACGATCGAGACGCCCGAGAAGGCGCGCGCGTGGGTGCAGATGGCGGCGAAGACCGGCATCGACGGCCTGAAGCTCACCGCCTACCCGCCCGACATCATGGCGGCGCTGCTCGACGAGGCGAAGAAGCTCGGGCTCGGATCGACCGCCCACCTTTCTCAGCAGGGTGTGGCCGAGATGAACGCCCTCGACGCCGCGCGGCTCGGCCTCGGCACGCTCACCCACTTCTACGGGCTCTTGGAAGCGCTCTACGACGGCCACGACGTCCAGCCCTGGCCGCCGAACCAGAATCACGCCGACGAGCAGCAGCGCTTCGGGCAGGTGGCGCGCCAGTGGAACCTCGTTCACAAACGGGGAAGCCTCGAATGGAAGGCCCTGCTCACGGAGTTCAAGTCGCTCGGCCTGATCCTCGATCCCACCATGACCGCGTATCTCGCGAGCCGCAACGTCATGTACCGCCGCAGCGCGGAGTGGCACGAGAAGTACACCCTGCCTTCGTTGTGGGATTTCTACTCGCCTTCACGCCTCAACCACGGTTCGTACTACTTCGACTGGACGAGCTGGGATGAAGCGGCGTGGCGCAACTTCTACCGGGTGTGGATGGACTTCCTCAACGACTACAAGAACATGGGGGGAAGAGTCGCGGTCAGCTCGGACGCGGGGTACATCTACAACACCTTCGGCTTCTCCACCGTCGAGGAGATGGAGCTGTTGCAGGAGGCGGGATTCCATCCCCTCGAGGTGATCCGCGGCGCGACCCTGCACGCGGCGCAGGCGCTGTTCGAACCGAAGAAGAAGCCCATCGAGTTCGGAGTGGTGCGCGCGGGTCTTCTCGCCGACCTGATCATCGTTCCCGAGAACCCGGTCGCGAACCTCAAGGTCCTCTATGGGACCGGGGCCTTGCGCCTCAACGAGAAGACCGGGAAAACCGAGCGCGTGGGCGGCATCAAGTACACGATCAAGGACGGCATCATCTACGACGCCCGGAAGCTCCTCGACGACGTGGCGAAGATGGTCGCGAAACAGAAGACCGACCGTGGCATCACCCGCCTGCCCGTCCCGGACTTCCCGGCCGCCCGAAGGTAGTTCAACCTCCACCTCGCTGGACGGGGCGCCCCCTCGGGCCCCGGCCACGCGGTTCAGGACGCCTTTTCGTCGGCGGAGGCGGTCGGCCCGGGCACGGCCGCGCCGGAAGCGAGATACGTGGTCTGGGTCGGGAAAGCGAAGCCGCTCCCCGCTCGTTCGACGATGTCCATGAGGGCGAGGAGCAGATCCTCCTGGGCCGCGAGAAACGCCGGCCAGTCGGGAACCATCAGATACGCGAAGACCTCGACATCGAGCGAGTACGCGTTCAGCCTGAGGAAACGAACGCGCGCGGTCGCCGACTCCACGCGAGGGTCGCGGTCGAGCAGAGCGCGACAGCCGTCGAGAACAGCCTGAAGCTGGACCGTGGTCGTGTCGAAGGTGAGGCCGAGAGTGTGCCGGAACAGGAACTTGTCGCGCCGGCTGAGGTTCTCGATCTGGGAGGCCATCATCATCCCGTTCGGGATCGAGACCACGGCGCGCTCGACCGTGCGGATCCTCGTGGCATAGAGCGTCACGTCCTCGACCGTGCCCTGCACCGTCCCGAGGGTTACCACGTCGCCCACGCGCACGACCTTGTCGGTCAGCACCACCACTCCCCCGAAGATGTTCTCGAGGCTCTTCTGGGCCGCGAACGCCAGGGCCAGGCCGCCGATCCCGAGGCCCGCGAGCGTGGTCGTGAGGTTCACGCCCATGACCCCGAGCGCGGCCAGGGCAGCGCCCGCCACCACCATGCCCTGCAGGACGCTGCGGCCGATGGTGAGCGAGGATGCGGCCGGCAGCCCGGACGCCGCGAGGCGCCGGGCCGCCCGCACGGTCAGAAAATCGATGAGGCGGACGACGAGCCAGCCCACCGCGACCACCAGCGCGAGGCGCGCGGCGCGGGCATAGGCGAAGCGTCCAAGGAGGGGGAGCCCGATGCGGTCGACCAGGAGGGCGTGGAGCGGTATCGCGAGCAGAAGACCGAGAAGGGTCCGGACCGCGCCGATGCCCTCCCGGAAGTCGGCGAGGCCCGGGCGACTCTTCCCGGACCAGTCGATGAGGAGCACGGCGCCGGCGACGAGGAGTCTCGCCACGAGCCAGGCCACGGGGAGCAGGAGGATGAGCGCGAGGAGCTGCCAGAGACGGTAACGCCCCCCGACCTGGCGCCGAAGCGACGTCGGCATCAGCTGATCCATCTCGGGGACCGAGAGTTCGGCGAAGGCGGCCGGGATTTCGCGCAGGGTCTGCGATGAGACGAGCCAGATCGGCGGTCCGTCGGCCGGCTGAGTCCTGACCAGAAGGAGGGCGGACGATTCCTCTCCGGGGCCGATGATCGTTCCGGCCTGCTCGAATCCCGGCCCGAGCCCGTCGTCCACGCCGCTGAGGGGGGTACGGCTGAGCTTCTCGAGGTTCCCGGTGAAGCGCTCGTCGACCACGGCCTTCAGCTGTCTCGCCATCTCCTCCCGGGATGTCCTCGAGCCTTTCGGCCATTGGAGGTACTCGCCCGCGGTCGCCCAGTTCTCGCGGGAGGCGGCGCGCATGAACCCGAGGAACGCGCCGTAGGGAGTCTCGCGCTTGTAGGGATCGCCCTCCGTCTCCGCCGCGGGCGAAGGCGTCGGGGCCAGGCCGGGGATCTGCGCCTCGACCGGGGCAGCGGAGAGCAGGGCAGCGACCAGACTGGATGCGGTGAGATAGCGTCGCGCGCGGCACAACATGGGCACGTCAGCCTACCGCACGTCGTTCACACGCACTAGACTGGTGAAATTGATGCCTCCCACGTCAGGCATGCAGCACGGACCCGACGAAGTCGTTGCTGCCATCGGCGCCGGCGGATCGAGCGAAGCCTGTCGGGTTGAGGACAGGCGGCGTTGAGACTGGTCGACGCCGATCGGGGCCTCCTGCGCGATGCCGTGCGCGCGGTCGAGGCGAAGAGTCGGGCGGAGGTCATCCTCGCCGTGCGCCCGCGGTCCGACTCCTATAACCGCGGCCCGCTCCTCTTCGGCATCCTCGTCGCCTGGGCGTTCCTGGGCTTTCAGCTCTTCAGCCCGGCCTACGAGTTCCCGCTCGACGCGATCTTCCTCGAGCCCGCCCTGCTCGGAGCCGCCGCCACGTTTCTCGCCGCGTCCATTCCCGCCTTCACCCGAATCCTGGCCTCGCCGAAGAAGCGCCGTCAGTCGGTGGAACGTGCGGCGCGCGCGACGTTCCAGGAACGCGGCGTGGGCCTGACGCGCGAACGAACCGGAGTGCTTCTCTACGTGTCGCTGCTCGAGCGGGAAGCGTTCGTGGTCGCCGACAAGGGGATCACGGACATGGTGCCTCCGGACGTCTGGACGTCGACGGTGGGAAGGGTCGTGACGCAGGCTCGAAACGCGCGGGGCGCCGAAGGTCTGGCGCAGGCCATTCGGGAGCTCACCCAACCGCTGGCCGCGGGATTGCCGGCGCGGGCCGACGACATCGATGAACTGCCCGACCTAGCGGAGTCCATCGAGTGACGTCCAACCGGCCTGCGCGCCTTGTGGCCGGCGCCGCTCTCTTCGTCCTCGCCGCGACCATGTCGCTCGCCCGCCCCGGGGGCGGAAACTCCTACTCGGGCCGCTCGTCGTCAGGCGGCTCCTCCAGCGGGTCGTCGGCAGGCGCCCACATCACCCTGCGGGTGGAGTACTACGCCTACGGCGCCCTCGCAATCCTGCTCCTGGGGCTCTACGGCGTCGCCGTCCTTGTCCTGCCCAGAGCCGCCCAGGCACAGACGATCGACATCAGCGCCCCCGCGCCCCCGCCCCCGGCGATGGTGGAGGATCCTCCACCAGAACCGCTCGCTCCCGTATACAGGCCGCCAAGCAAACCCGAGATCATCCGCGACCGCGAGGGAATCCTGAACCGGCTCCGCGCGGCCGACCCCGACTTCTCGATGGTCCTTTTCGAGGACTTCGCGTCCACCCTCTACCTCGAGAGCCAGCGAGCGCGCAACGACCCGCGCGCGCTCGCCGGGCTCGCGCCCTACTGGGTGCGCTCGGAACTGGACCTGCTCGGCGAGCGCGAACCCCGGGGCGCCCGGGTGGATGCGGTTGTCGTGGGCGCGATGCGCCCGCAGAGCGTCATCGAGGAGGACGCCCTCCTGCGCCTCGATTGCGAGTTCGAAGCGAACCTCCACCTCCGGGTGATCGAGGAGACCTCTTCGCGGGAGACCGGAGCCCTCACTCAATTCGTCGCCGAGACCTGGACGTTCAGCCGGGAACGCAGCGCCAGGACGAAGCCGTGGACCGGTGTTCGCCGACTCGGCTGCCCAAGCTGCGGCGCTCCCCTGAATGCGGGCGGAGACGCCCGCTGCCCGGCCTGCGGCCAGGTCTCGGGGGGGGGCCGGTTCGATTGGCAGGTCACTACGGTGACGCTGCATCACGTCGAAACCAGGCCCCATTCCCTCACCGGTACGTCGGAGGAGTCGGGCACCGACAGCCCCACACAGTTCGCAAATGCCCTGCGCGGCAGCAGGGAAGCATTGTTTCGCGACGACCCCGCGCTCAGCCCGAAGTCGATCGAGGCGCGGCTGCGGCTCATCTTCGAGACGCTGCAGTCCTCGTGGGCTGCCCAGGACCTGCGGCCCTTGCGGCCCTTCGTCTCGGATCGGCAGTACGACGCCCTGAACTACTGGATCGACGCCTACAAGGAGCAGGGACTTCGCAACCTGATGGACAACCCCTGCCTCACCAGTTCGGTGATCGTTCGGGTCGAGCGCGATGCGCACTACGACGCCATCACCCTTCGCGTGTGGGCCACCGGCTGCGATTACACGGTCGACCGGCGCGGAGCGGTGGTAGGGGGCAGCCGGACCGTCGAACGGCACTACTCCGAGTACTGGACCCTCATCCGGAGCGCCAGAAAGCGCGGGACGCCGCGCCTCGATCAGAACTGCCCGGGATGCGGCGGGGCGCTCATCCTGAACATGGCCGGGCAATGCGAGCACTGCGGCGCTCATGTCACGTCGGGCGAGTTCGACTGGGTGCTGAGCAAGATCGAGCAGGACGAGGCCTACCGCGGATAGGCCGGCG
>DAORUA010000108.1:0-6492 GCA_035432945.1 Vicinamibacteria bacterium
CCTTCCATCGGGCGAGAGCCCGGCGGGCGCCGAGAGCCTCGAGCACATCGACCCAGACATCGCGAAGGTCCGGCCGTGGCTTGCGCAGTTCGAGGAGCGCCCATCGCCTGGCCGCGTCCAGTTCCAGGTCGGCGGGTCCGGGCTTCGGCAGGCGCGCAATCAGGCCGACACAATGGCCCGCGCTCAAAACCGCGAGCCCGAGCGCGGCCCCGCCGCTCAAGGGAGTGTTCGGCGAGAGGGCCAGCGCCGCACCCAGGAGTCCAAGGGCGAGGACTCCACTCAGGATCGAAAGGACTCCGGGGCGCCGGGCCTTTGAACCCGCGGCCCACATCGTGACCAGGATGTTCCCCGGCACGAGGCCCGCGAAGAGAGGCGCGGGGTCGGCCATGGTCTGGTCGGTCAGACTCTTGGCCATGAGGCCCACGCCGCCGGCCATGAAGGCCAGGTGCAGGGCGGACAGCAGAGGCCGGCCCCTGGTGATCTTCTTCGGGGAACGCAGCCGGCCGAACGCGGCGTCCACGATCCGGTTCGGATCGAAGCTCTCGCCCCGGAAGCGATCCTGGATGTCCGTGGTCGACACGGTGTCCCGGGGCCCGAAGATCCCCTGCACCACCTCCCGCTCGAAGGCCGTGAGCTTCGCGCGGTCGGTGGCGAGGCGCAGCCTCACCACCGCGTCGGTCTCATCGGTGGCCTGAGACTCGATGGAGATCGCCACCTTCTTCTGAGCGGCCATGCGGAGGAGGACGGTCTGGAAGGAGGGGGCGTCGGTCGAATCGCCGAGCTGGTCCGCGATGAGCTCCTTCGGAAGCGACGCCACGCGGCTTTCGAAGAGGGCGGGGTCGACCCGGGGCGAAGGGTTCAGCAGGCGATCGGCCGCGATGAAGAGGAAGCCGAGCACGAGGCCGAAGACGAGCGGGCCCGCGAGGGTGGCGAGGCGGAACGCGGCCAGGCTGGCGTTCACCGCCTTTGGCCTGCCCTCGGGCAGATAGCGGAGGACGCGCTGAACCCGATAGTCGATGTCGGGAGTGGCGACGCCGATGTCCCGGTCCTTGTCGAGGAGCACCCAGGCGGTGCCGTATTCGAGCCGGTAGTTCAACTCGGCGAGTCCCTCGGTCGAACCGCGCGATGGAAAGACGACGTCATGATCGAGCCGATAGTGCCGGTCGATCTCCGGCCAGGCCTCACGCCAGCCCGCCCACACCTCTTTCGCGCGATCCAGGGGATTGCGCGGCGAGGTGCCTCCGTCGAGGGGGAGCGGGCCCGCCGCCATGTCCCAGGCGGGCGTGAGCGCGCCCGTGAGCTCGTATTCGATCGCGTAGCGCCGGGTCTCGACGCCTTCGAAGGCGGGATCGTGATCGCCCTTCAGGGAGAACTGCAGTCCCCAGCGATACACCTGATAGGAGTCGGCTCCTTCCACCGGAGCCTCCTTCAGCGGTTTCCTCGAGCCGTCGGGCTCGAGGCGGTACACCCCGTGAACGGTCACACCCTGGTCGGCGGCGTAGTTGAAGGGACGGCTGATGACGGTGGCATCGCCCTGGACCTTCATCTCGTGGGTTTCCGTGACCTGGAGACGGCCGTCGTTGTCGAGGCGGGCGACCACGTCCAGGCGGTTCCAGGCGGCCAGGCCGCCCTGACCGCGGGCCTGCGGGACGGCCAGCGTCAACAGTGCGAACAGGAGGGCCCCTCGTCTCATGCTCCATTCTCTCAGTGGTTCGCGGCGAGGAATTCAGGGCTAGTAGGATTCCGCACGCGATCGATGGCGTCCAGGCCCGCGATCAGAAAGGCGACTCGATGTTCAATCCGGAGAGACTGCTCGGACAATTGCTTCAAAGCGGACTGAGCGGCGGCCTCGGGCGGGGCCCGAAGCGAAAGCGCGGCGGTTCCCTGCTCGGCGGTCTGAGCACGGGAACGAAGGCGCAGCTGGGGATGGGGCTGCTGGGCGTCGCCATCGCCGCCTACGAGCACTACTCCAAACAGGGAGAAGCCTCGCCGGCCTCCCCGGAGCCCCTCCCACCGGCCTCCCCCTACACCCAGCCCATTCCCAACATCGCCCATCGGGGCTCGCCGGTCGCGGCGGAGGCGCAGGTGCCGCCCCAGCGTCCTCTCGACGCGATGCTGCTGGTTCAGGCCATGGTCGCGGCCGCGGCCGCCGACGGCGTGATCGATGAGGCGGAGAAGGCGCAGATGCTGAAGCGCGCGACCGATGCGGACTTCGACGCGGAGACGAGGCGCTTCCTCGAGCAGGAACTGACCCAGCCGAAATCCCTGGCCGTCATCGTCGCCTCCTCGCGTCCCGAGATTGCTACCGATGTCTACGCGGCCTCCTGCGCTGCCATCACCGCGGACACGGACTCGGAGCGGATCTACCTCGAAACCCTCGCGAAGCGGCTGGGCATCGCCGAAGAGGCCGCAAGGGAGATCCAACGACAGCTGGATCTCGCCTGACGCCCGTCCCCGCTCCGGCTCGCGCTTCGTATACTTGCCCGATGCAAAAAGGGCGCGAACCGAACCCCTGATGGACGCGTCCGCCATCCCACTCGAGCCCGGCGATCTGCCCGGGGCGATCCGCCGCGGGCAGCTGCGCGGGCACAACGCCGTCCTCGTTCCGGCCCTGTTCGGCGGCACCATCCTGGGCACGGTCCTGGTGTCGGCCCTGTGGGGCCGGGTGCCGCACGCGTCCATCGCGCTGTGGGCCCTGGCCCTCGCCGGTGCGCTCTCCACCCGCGCCGCGGTGGGTTTCTCATTCCGCCGGGTCATGCCCCGGGTGTCCGAGGCCGATCGCCCCGCGTGGCTGTGGCGGATTCGCGCCACCTACTTCCTCCATGGCGCCGCCTGGGGCCTGGCGTCCTGGTTGATCTTCCCGATCGACGACGTTCCCCGGCAGATCATCCTGGCCTTCGCGGTCACCACCGTCGCCGTGGGTTCGCTCAGCATCGCGGCCTTCGATCTCATCGGCGCGTCCTCCTTCGCCCTTCCTGCCCTCGCTCCGCTCATCGCCAAGCTCCTGCTCACCGGCGGGGAGGTCAACGCCTTCATCAGCCTGCTCATCGTCCTCTTCCTCGGCTACGTGCGCATGAGCGCCCTGCGCGCGCATGGCAACTCGCGGGAAAACGCGCTCCTGCGCGCGGCCGAGGAGGTCCGCACCCGTTCGCTCGTCCGGCAGAAGGAGTTCCTGGAGGCGCTGCACCAGACCACCCTCGATCTGCTCGCGCGGCACGACCTCGACGATCTCCTGCAGGCCGTGGTCGAGCGAGCCACCACCCTCCTCGATGCGCCCTTCGCCGAGCTGGCCCTCAAGGAGGGGGAGGTGCTCGTGATCCGGGCCTTCACCCGGAATCACCCCTACGCGGTGGGCGCCCGCCTGGGCCGGGCCGACGCGCCGATTTCATGGCAGGTGGTCGACACCCTGCGGCCGGTGGTGGTGGACGACTATTCCGCGAGGCCCGACAATCCCGCGGTCTACGCGGGTCAGTCCCTGCAGGCGGTGGCCGAGTTCCCGATTCTCCTGGGGGAGCGCTGCCTGGGCGTCCTGTCCCTGAGCCGGATCGAGCCCGGGAAGGTTTTCGGCCCCGAGGAGATCGAGCGCGGAGAGATGCTGGCCCAGCACGCCGCCCTCGTGGTCCACAACGCGGGGATCTACGCGGACGCGGTGCGGGAGGCGGAGGCGCGCACCGTGGCCCTGCGGGAGAGCGAGGAACGCTTCCGCCGGATTTTCGAACATTCGCCCATCACCATCGTGGTGGCCTCGGTGCCCGAAGGACGCTTCATCGCCGCGAACGAGTCCGCGTCCAGGATGTTCGGGTTCGACCGCGCGGAGGTGATCGGCAGGACCACGGAGGAGCTGAACCTCTGGTTCGATCTCGACGACCGGCGCCGGTATGTGGAGATCCTGCAGCGGGACGGACGGGTGGACGCGTTCGAGACCACCATGCGAAAGAAGAACGGCGAGGCCATAAACGTCCTGTTCTCCACCGCGCTCATGAACGCCGAAGGCGCGGCCACCACGTCGCTGGTCACCGTCCTCGACATCACCGCGCGAAGGCGGGCCGAGCAGGCCATACGGCAGTTCCGCGCGGCCCTCGACCAGTCGACGGACGCGGTGTACCTCATCGATCCCGCCACCGGTCGCTTCATCGACCTCAACGAGACCGCCCACGCCCGCCTCGGCTACACGCGGGACGAGCATCTCGCCCTCACCCTGAAGGACATCGAGGCCGAGCGGCCGGAGATCGCGCACTGGCGCGATCACCTCGAGACCCTGCGGAGTTCGGGCCAGCTCACCTTCGACGGCGTCCATCGCCGGAAAGACGGCACCACTTTTCCGGTGGAACTGAACGTCCGATACATCAAGGGCCCGCCCCTGGACTACATGATCGCCATCGTCCGCGACATCACGGAGCGCCGGCGGACCGAGGAGGCCATGCGGGAGAGCGAGGAGCGGTTCCACGCGGTCTTCGATCACAGCCCGATCATCGTGGCCCTGATGAGCGTGCCCGAGGGGCGAATCGTGGAAGTCAACGCGGCGAGTGTCGCCGCCTTCGGCTACACCCGCGAGGAGGCCATCGGGCGCACCACGTCGGAGCTCGGGACCTGGGTCTCGTCGGACGAGCGCGACCTCTACATCAACCGCCTCCGCACCGAAGGAGCGGTCTCGGGCCAGGAAGTGATGATGCGCCGGCGGGACGGCACGACCTTTCCCGCGCTTTACTACGGCCGCATGATCCAGATCGGCGGCCGCGCCTTCAGTCTCAACACCATTCAGGACATCACCCGCCGCAAGCGCGCGGAACAGAGCCTCTCGGAGCTCAACCTGGCCCTCGAGGACAAGGTGCGCGAGCGGACGGCCGAACTCGAGCAGGCCCGTCTCCAGGCCGAGCAGGCGAACCAGGCGAAGTCGCAGTTCCTGGCCAACATGAGCCACGAGATCCGCACGCCCCTGAACGGCGTTCTCGGCATGATCGACGTGCTGAGGCAGACGAGCCTCAAGACCCAGCAGGCGCAGATGGCGGACCTGGCCCACGAGTCGGCGACATCCCTGCTCTCCATCATCGAGGACGTTCTGGATTTTTCGAAGATCGAGGCGGGCATGGTGGAGGTCGAGCGGACTCCCATGTCGATCGCGAGGGAGGTCGAGAAGGGCTGCGAACTGCTCGATCAGGTGGCGGCGAAGAAAGGGGTCGAGCTCACCTTGTTCACCGACCCCGGGCTCCCCGAGCGGGTCATGGGCGACGCGATCCGCATTCGCCAGGTCCTGCACAACATCGTGGGCAACGCCATCAAGTTCTCGAGCACGCAGGCCCAGCCCCGCCGGGTCAGCGTGCGCGCCCTCCTCTCCGAGGATCACGGGGAGGAGGTGCTGGCCGAGTTCCAGGTCACCGACAACGGCATCGGCATGGACGAGCAGGCGCTCTCGCGGCTCTTCAGCTCGTTCACCCAGGCCGATCCTTCGATCACCCGGCGCTTCGGCGGCACCGGTCTCGGTCTCAGCATCTCCAGAAACCTGACCCGGCTCATGGGCGGCGACATCCTCGTGCGCAGCCAGCCCGGTCAGGGATCCAGGTTCACGGTGCGGCTTCCTTTAGCGAAGGTGGAGGGCACTCCGGAAGGGACCGACGCGGGCATCAGTGTTTCGGGTCTCAACTGTCTGGTGGTGGGACCGCCCCACGGCCTTGCCCCGGACCTGAGCACCTACCTCGAGGCCGGCGGCGCCCGGGTGGAACGCGCGGCCGATCTCGGAGCGGCCCGGCGTTTCGCGGAGAACTGCGGCCCGGGGGCCTGGGTCTGGGTCGTCGACGAGTGCGATGGGCCGGTGCCGCCCGACCTGGTGCGCAAGGCCGCGAGTCCCCGCGGCGGGGAAGAGACGAACCTCGTCATCGTCGGCCGCGGCCGACGCCGCCGGCCGAGGAAGATGAGTCGGGACCTGGTCGAGGTGGACGGGAACGTGATGGTCCAGCACACCTTCCTGAAGGCGGTGTCCATGGCCGCGGGAACGTTCGCGGAGGAGTCGCCGGCGGCGGCCGCGCCGCTCCAGGACTTCGCGCCCGCACGCGACCTTGCCCTGCGGCGCACGCAGCTGATCCTGGTGGCCGAGGACAACCTGGTCAACCAGGTCGTGATCCAGCAACAGTTGAAATCCCTGGGCTTCACCGCCGACGTGGTGGCGCACGGGAAGGACGCCCTCGAGCGTTTCGTGGGCGGCGGCTATTCGCTGGTGATCACCGACCTGCAGATGCCGGAGATGGACGGTTATGAACTCACCGCCGCGATCCGGTCCCTCGAGAAGGGGATGGGCCGGGAGCCCGTGCCCATCGTGGCGCTCACCGCAAACGCGCTCAAGGACGAGGCGGCGCGGTGTGAGAGCGTCGGCATGAACGACTACCTGACCAAGCCCGCGGGTGTGGCCGAGGTGAGGGCCATGCTCGAGAAGTGGCTGCCCGCCGCCGAACCCGAAGAGGAAGCCGCCGCGCCTTGAAATCAACGGATTGAATCCGA
>DAORUA010000108.1:6592-10512 GCA_035432945.1 Vicinamibacteria bacterium
CCGCCGAACCCGAAGAGGAAGCCGCCGCGCCTTGAAATCAACGGATTGAATCCGAGCAGAAAAGCCTTGGCAGCCGCGCCGGTGCGAGGTTAGGGTCTCGTCACTTCAAGGAGTGTCAAGACCAGTGAGACAGCGGATTCGTCGTTCCTTCCTCGCCGCCCTCGGGCTCTCTCTCTTCGCCTGCGTCGCGACCTCGCTCGCGGCGGAGGGCGCGGAGTTCGAGGCCCAGCGCGCTCTCTTCGGCTACGACGCCAGCCTGCCGCTCGGGGTGAAGGTCAAGGAGGTCGAGAAGCGGCTCGGCGCCACCGTGCTCGACCTCAGCTTCGACGCTCTCACCGGGAAGGACATCGCGGCCTACGTCGTCACTCCCGAAGGCAAGGGACCCTTCGCGGCGGTGCTGTGGGTGCACTGGCTCGGCGAGCCCGGGACCACGAACCGGACCCAGTTCCTCAACGAGGCGGTGAACCTCGCCTCCCAGGGCGTGGTCTCCGTCCTGGTCGACGCAATGTGGTCCACCGCGACGAACCCCGACTGGTTCGGCAAGCGCGTGCCCGACGAGGACTACGGCAACTCCATCCGTCAGGTGATCGCCCTGCGCCGCGCCATGGACCTGCTCCTCTCCCAGCCAGGCGTCGACCGGTCGCGCGTCGGCCTCGTAGGCCACGACTACGGCGGCATGTACTCCATGATGATGGCGGGCGTCGATCGGCGTCTGAGGGCGCAGGTGTATGTCGCGGTGGTCCCGAGCCTCAACGACTGGGCCTTCCTCGGGCCCCAGCCGAAGTCGAAGGCCGCCTACCTGCGCCAGAACTCGATGCTGGAGCTCACCGACTACCTGAGGGAGGTGAAGAGCGTGCCCGCGTTCCTCCAGTTCGGGACGAAGGACGTCTACGTGTCGCGCGCGGAGGCCGGCATCGTCGCGAACGCGCTTTCCACGAAGAACCGGAAGTTCTACGAGGCCGACCACGCCATGATCCTGCCCGAGATCGCGGCCGACCGCGATGCGTTTCTGCTCAAGGAACTCGCGGTGGCGCCCGCCGCGTCCGCGAAGGACTTCTAGCGCGGGACTTCCATGAACGGAACTTCCGGCCGCGCCGGGTCGTAACCTCGGGCAAGGGAAGGACCACCATGTTCGAAACGCTCCTGGCCGACATCCGCTACGCCTTCCGCTGGCTCCGCAAGAGCCCGGCGTTCACCATGCTCGCGGTGGCTTCGTTCGCCATCGGCATCGGCTTCAACACCGCCCTCTTCACCCTGGTCGACGCCCTCCTGTTCCGGCCCCTGCCCGTCGACCGGCCCGATCGGCTCGTCGACATCTACACGAGCAGCGGCGACGGCGACACCTACGCCACCAGCGCCTACCCCGACTTCGTCGACTGGAAGGCGCAGAACACGGTGTTCAGCGACATGATGGCCTACAGCCCGACCCTCGCGGCCATGAGCCTGTCCGACCGGTCACGGCTGGTGATGGGCGAGATCGTGACCGGGAACTACTTCCAGATTCTCGGCGTCCCGCCCGCGCTCGGGCGCACTCTCCTTCCCGAGGACGACGCCAAGGGAGCGCCTCGCGTGGTCGTGCTCTCGCACCGCGCCTGGACCCGCGACTTCGGCGCCAGCCCTTCCGCCATCGGCCAGACCCTGCGCATCCACGGCCAGTCGTACTCGATCGTGGGAGTGGCGCGGGAGGGATTCACCGGAATGCTGCCCATGCTCTCGCCCGAGCTGTGGACGGCCATGGCCCAGGTCGACGACGTCGAGCCCATGGGGATCCAGGACAACGTGCCCTCGCCCACCGGCAACGGCCGGATCGACCGCCGCGGCCAGCGCTGGCTCTTCGCCAAGGGCCGGCTCAAGCCCGAAGCCACGGTGGAGCAGGCGGCGGCGAATTTCCGCCTGCTCGGAGATCAACTCACGGCCTCGTATCCGCAGACCAACAAGGACCGGAAGGTCTCGGTCGTGCGGACGAGCGACGTGCACATCCATCCCGATGCGGACAAGACGCTCCTTCCCATCGCGAGCGGTCTGATGCTGGTGGTGGGCATGGTCCTCCTCATCGCCTGCGCGAACGTGGCGAGCATGCTTCTCGCCCGCGCCTCGGGCCGACAGAAGGAGATCGGGATTCGTCTCGCCATCGGCGCGAACCGGTTCCGGATCATCCGGCAGCTCGTCACCGAGAGTCTGGTGATGGCGGCCCTCGGGTCCGCGGCGGGGATCGGTCTCGCCTGGGTGCTTCTGCGCGGGGCCATGGCCCTCACCCTGCCCATCCCCATCCCCCTCACCCTCGGGCTCCAGATGGACACGCGCGTTCTCGCGTTCTCGATGCTCGTCACCATGGTCGCGGGTCTCGTCGCCGGCCTCGCGCCCGCGCTCAAGGCCACGAAGCTCGACCTCGTGGGCGAACTCAAGGGCGACGTGGCCGTGGTCGCGGCCAGCCGTCGGCGGTTCACCCTGCGTGACAGCCTCGTCGCCGCGCAGATGGCGGTGACCACCGTCCTCCTCGTGGTCGCCGGCCTCCTTTCCCGGTCTCTCGTGAGCGCGCAGAAGACCTCCATAGGTTTCCGCTCCGAGGGCGTGGCCGTCCTGTCGGCGGAACTCGACATGATCGGCTACTCGGCCGAGCGCGGGAAGGCGTTCTGGGATCAGGCCGCGCCGCGGGTGCGCGCGATCCCCGGCGTCGAGGCGGTGGGCCTGACCGAGCGCTCGCCCTTTTCCATCAACTACAACCGCAGTTCGATCTTCTTTCCCGAGCGCGCGCTGCCCGACGACAAGGGCACGTCGATCGACGTCACCCGCGTGACCCCCGAGTATTTCGAGACCTTGCGCATCCCGATCCTGCGCGGCCGCGGTTTCAACTCCGGTGATACGCCGCAATCGCCGGGAGTCGTGGTGGTGAACGAGGCGTTCGCGCGCAAGTACTGGCCGGACCAGGATCCCATCGGCCGGCGGTTCCGTACCCGGGGCGTCGATGGCCCCGAGTTCGAAGTCGTCGGTCTTTGCGCGAACTACCGGGTCAACACCATGGGCGAGCAGACGACGCCGTACATCCACTTCGCGGCCACCCAGCGTCCCTCGAACGGTTACGAGGTCCTGGCCCGGACCAGCGGCGACGCCGGCCTGCTCCTGGCCGCGATCCGCAAGGAGCTTCTCGCCATGGAGCCGAACCTCGTCTTCCTCCAGAACCAGACCATGCAGAAGCAGGTGGGCGCGACCCTGTTCCCGGCGAAGGCGGGGGCGTGGGCGGTGAGTGCCGTCGGTCTGGTGGCCATGCTGCTCGCGGCGATCGGGCTCTACGGCGTCATCGGCTACTCGGTCTCCCGCCGCACGAAGGAGATCGGAGTGCGCATGGCGCTGGGCGCGCAGCCCGGCGACGTATCGGGCCTCATCATGCGCCAGGGCCTGCGCGTCGCGGGCAGCGGGATGATCGTGGGCGCGATCTTCGCGGTGATGGCGGGCTTCGCGATCTCCGGCGCGCTGTATGGAATCAGCCCGGTGGATCCGATCGCGTGGCTCGGCGCCACCGCGCTGCTGTTGAGTGTTGCCGCCCTGGCGAACCTCGTCCCCGCTCAGCGCGCCGCGCGCGTCAAGCCATGGCTCGCGCTGCGCACGGAGTGAGCACAGTCCCGGCAAGCGAGGTTTAGAGCGTGCAAGGAGCATTGCCCCCCTACGTCATTGCGAGGAGCCACTCCGTTGGTACCTGCGACGAAGCAACCCCGTCCAGCCACTACCCTCCAGCGCGCCCCGCGGGACGATAGTGGGGGGCGGGGGTTGCTTCGTCGCAGGTACCAACGGAGTGGCTCCTCGCAATGACGTAGTGTGGCGATATTCGCTGCACGACCGTGACCTTTACTCGCCGCCTTCGTACCTTGAGCGCAGGTACTCGATCCCGATGGCCAGGGTCTTCCGCCAGTCCTCTTCGATCT
>DAORUA010000109.1:0-10464 GCA_035432945.1 Vicinamibacteria bacterium
TGTCCTTCTTCGCGTAGACGCCCACGTTCTCGCCCTTGTCCAGGGTGATCGGGGTGAAGATCCGCCGGCTCTCCACGAGGGCGCCCATCTCGGCGTCCGCGCCCGAGGACATCCAGTGCTCGGGATCGAGGATCACCCTGAGGTACGCGCCCGGCGTGTTCTCGGGGGCCTCGCGCTCAGGCAGGAGTGCTTTCTCGAAGTCGAAGGGCTTGCTCGTATCGGCCTTCTTCTTGTCGGCATCGGTCGCGGGCGCGTCCTTCTCCGGCGACCCGTCGCGGTTCTCGGTGCGCGTATCAATGAGGGCCACCTTCTCCTTCGCGGCCCAGCGCGAGGCCTCGCCGAGCGTCACCACCGTGCCGCCCGCGCGCGCGAAGTCCTTGAGCCGCTTGACCCCGTCGTCGCCGAGAGTGGAGTAGTCGCCCGAGGGCATGACCACCACGTCGAAGTCCGCAAGATTGGCCCGGCGGAACGAATTCACCCTCACCGCGGTGGTGCGCGCGCCGATGCGGCGTTCGAGGGCGAAGCGGGCCCAGCCCGCGGAAAGGCTGGAGGTCGGCGCGTCCCACATGAGCAGAACCCGCGGGCTCTTCATGTTCGCGACTTCACCGCTGCCGAGCGAGATCCCGCCCGGATCCACGAACGCGGTGTCGGTGCCCACGGGAGTCACGTTGTGCTTCGCGGCGATGGCGCCGAGCGTGCTCGCCAGGTTCTCGTTCTCCGAGGCGCGGAAGATCGCGGTGCCGGTCGGAAAGGTGGCGCCGTTCAGCTTGATGACGTCGCCGGCCACTCGCACCCGAATCCCGGCGCGCAGGGCCTCGGTCACCGCCGCCGCGGCGTTGAAGCCCCAGGGCAGCAGGTACGCAACCTTCGCCGCGGGCAGGGTGGTCGCAGCGGCGGTCGCCACCCCGGCCAGGGGCTGAGCCTTCACGGTCACGGAAAGGGCCGAGGGCACGCACTCCACCGCGAAGGCGATGGGCAGGCTCCACGCGGTCACGTCGTAGATCTGGTCGCCCTGGCGCTTCTTGCGACGCTTGTCCTGCTCCTTGACGAAGGCTTCGTCCTGATCGATGTTGACCTCGAGCAGGTTGCGGATGAGGCGGCCGGTCGGCTGGGCCGCGGAGACGAGGTACGAGCCCGCCGGGATACTGCGGACACCGACCTTCGCGGCCTCGGTGGTCTGGCGCACGTCGATGCCCTGGCGCACGAGCAGGCGGGCCAGCCGCTCGGCGCGGGAGGGATCGGCGCCGGGAACGAGGACGTATTCGACCGTGCCCTTCTTCCCTTCCTCCACCGCGGTGGAACGGTAGGTGGAGTAGTAGCGCAGCAGCTTCTCGCGATTCTCGGCCGCGGTGCGCGCGGTCTGGATGGCCGCGGTGAAGTGGTGCAGCACGCCGTCCTTGTAGGTGAGGAGCAGGCCGTCGTCCCGCTTCCAGGCAAGGGCGCGCGCCGAAGCCTGTTCGTAGGTCATGCCCACCGCGCCGTTGAAGATCGGCCAGCTCTCCCCGTACCCGGGGTAGAAGGAGTCGTAGTTCTCGCGAATGAAGTAGCCGAAGCCCTTCTCGTCGAAACGGGCGGCGTTGTTCTTTCCGAAGACATCGAACCACTCGCGCTGATCCTTCGGCACGAAGGGATTGATGGGATCGGCGGGAGGCGCGAAGTAGTAGGTGCTGTTGCCCCCCATTTCATGCAGGTCGACCGCCACCTGGGGGAAGTACTCCTGGTGCACGGCCACGCGGCCGATGGTCTCGGGCTGGGAGAGGGCGAACCAGTCGCGGTTCATGTCGAAGAGGTAGTGATTCGACCGGCCGCCCGGCCAGGGCTCGTCGTGCTCGGCCGAGATCGGCTCGGGGTCGGGGGAGGCGGCGCGTCCCTGGAGGTTCTGGAAGAGGAAGCGCGCGCGGCCATCCGGATTCTCCATGGGGTCGATGACCACGAGGGCGTTGCCGAGGATGGCGTCGACGCCCGCGTCGTTCTTCGCGGCCAGGAGGTGATACGCCTCGGCAAGCGACGCATCGGAAGACGAGATCTCGTTCCCATGAACCCCGTGGAGGAGCCACACCGACACCGGCAGCGTCCGGATCAGCTCATCGCGCTCTGCGGGCGTGGTCGTCCGCGGGTCCGCGAGCTTCCTGAGCCCGGCCTTGACCGAGTCGAGCTTCGACATGCGGTCGGCCGAACCGATCACGAAGATCCACAGGGGCCGGCCCTCCCAGGATCGCGCGTACTCGACCAGGCGGGTCCGCTCGGGGGCCGCCGCGGACAGCGCCTTCAAATACGCCGCGACATTCTCCGGCGAGGTGATCTCGTCCCCATGGTCGTAGCCGAGGACCTGCTTGATCGTGGGGATCTTCGGGTCGTAGGCGGTATTGGCGTCGAGAACGCGCGGCGCGTTGAGGGCGAGGCCCAGGACAAGGCTTGCGAGCATGAAGGGGAATCTCCTGATGGAAGGGGGAAGGGCCTGGTCCGCGGATTCTATCGGCGCGGAGGCCGGAACACCCGCCTTCGGTCAGGATGCGACGACCACCCGGTTCCGACCCGCGCGCTTTGCCTGGTAGAGCCTCGCATCCGCGGCCGCCATCAATTCCACCACGGAAGTCCCGTCTCCCGGATATTCGGCGAGTCCGGCCGACAGGGTGATGCGGTGGGCGACGCGCCCATCCCGGTCGGCGAAGGGCGTCGCTTCCACCATCAGGCGGAGGGCCTCCAGTTTCGCCCGGGCTTCGATCACGCTCGCCTCCGGCAGCAGCACCGCAAACTCCTCGCCGCCGTAGCGGGCGACGAGGTCGCTCTCGCGCACGGAGCTCCGGAAGACATCGGCGACGCCTCGAAGCACGGAGTCGCCCTCCGGATGGCCATGCCGATCATTGAAGAGTTTGAAATTGTCGATGTCCACCAGGGCCAGAGCGAAGCGGCGCCGATGGCGCCTCGCTCGACTTAACTCCTCCGAGAGCCGTCCGTCGAGGACGGCCCTCGTGGCGAGGCCGGTAAGGAAGTCCCTGGTCGACAGGTCGCGCAGTTGCTGCGCGCGCAACACCACAACCACCCCCAGGTATCCGGCCCCCATCAGAGTTCCCAGACGACCCGCCTGAAGCGTCCAGCCCGGCGAGAGATCGGCGGCGACCGATATCGTCCAGACCAGAACGGCGTACTGCGCTACCCCGAGCACGCCGGCCACCGCGGAGATCCGCCAGTTCATCTTCAGACTCGAGATGGAGACGGCGAGGAAATAGAGCTGAAAGCGAACGATCGACCTGAGCGGCGCCGTGGCGTCGTCGTGGCACATGACGGCGAGCGCAAGAGTGACGCAGGAGACGTCGATGACGCTGGTGGCGTAACCCATCGAGGCTGAGTAGTGAGAGGCGGCCCACTTGCGAACGAAGAGCGCGTATCCGAGAACGGCGACCGCGAGCAGGAGCACGAGAGCGTCCGTTCCCGAGGGCCAGCCCGGCAGGAGGTGCAAGGCGATCAGGAGGATCGAAAGGTGGACGCGGGCCCGGGCGGCGAGAAGCTCTCCGCTCGCCCCCGGGTCCACGACCACCAGTTCCACCGGCCCCCGGATGCTCCTCCACAGCCGGCCGGTGACGCCGTCGTGGGCGACGGGCGCGACCATCGCGCGCTCAGTCAACGGCGAGCGCCTCCCCGATCTCGCGGAAACCGAAGGCAGCGTAGTCGCGAACCTCCTCGGGGGGCAGGGGGCGCGCGAGCAGGTACCCCTGAGCGTAGTCACAGCCGCGGGCGATCAGGAACTTGAGCTGCTCCTCGGTCTCAACCCCCTCGGCCACCACCCGGAGATCCCGCCCCTGGGCCAGGGCGATGATCGTGGTCACCAGCGCCGCATCGGCAAGATCGACACCCACATCTCGTATGAACGACCGATCGATCTTGATGGTGTCGAGGGGGAGGTTCCGGAGATAGGCGAGAGACGAGTAGCCGGTGCCGAAGTCGTCGATCGCGATCGACACCCCCATGGCCTTGAGCCGCAGCAGATGTTCGCGGGCGATCTGGACGTTGTCGATGGCCGCGGTCTCGGTGATCTCGATCTCGAGTTGGGACGCGGGCAGGCCGGACTCCCGGAGCGCTTCTTCAACGTGGTTCGCGAGATCCTCGGCCATGAGCTGATGGGCGGAGACATTGGCGCTCAGCACGAGCGAGTCCTGTCCCGATCGGCGCAGGTCCTCGATGGTGGAGCACGCGGAGCGCAAGGCCCAGCGGCCGATGACGTGGATCAAGCCGGTGGTCTCCGCCAGGGACACGATGACCTCGGCGCCAATGAGGCCGAAGCGCGGATGCCGCCAGCGCAGCAGGGCCTCGAAGCCGCGCACGGTGGCGCCAGGAAGCCGGAAGAGCGGCTGAAAGTAGAGGACGAGCTCGCCGCGGTCGATGGCGTGCCGGAGGTCGTGCTCGAGGGACAGGCGCTCCAGGGCCCCCGCGTTCATTCCTCTCGAATACACCCCCACTCTCCCGCCCACCCGGTCCTTCACCCGATGCGCGGCGGTGCAGGCCTGGTCCAGCAGAGTGGCGGCGTCCAGGGCGTCATCGGGGCAGACGCTCACTCCCACCGAGGCGGTGACGCTCAGCTCGCGGCCGTCGACCTCGAATGGACGGCGCATCACCTCTTCGAGCTTGTGGGCGACCGAAACCATGTCGTCCTTCTGACCCACGCCGCCGATCAGCACCGCGAACTCGTCGCCGCCCACCCTGCCGATCTCGTCGCCGTCGCGAAGGCTCACGCGAAGTCGCTCCCCGGAGGCGCGCAGAATGCGATCGCCGGTGGCGTGACCGAGGGAGTGATTGATTCCGGCCAGCCGGTTGAGGGAAAGAAAGACGATGCCGAAGCCGAGGCCCGCGGGCGAGGCCCGGTTCAACCGCGCGTCGGTCGCCTGGACGAAGGCGGACTTGTTCAGGAGGCCGGTCAAACCGTCGATCGCGGAAGCCCGAAGCACCTCGGCGCTCGCTCGCGCGATCTCCTGGTGGTCGTCGTCCAGCAGGCAGGCGAGCATGCCGAGGCCCATGAGGCCCGCGATCACCACGCCGCTGAGCCCGCCCTCGATCGGCGCCCCCGGCCTCGTGATGCGAAGCGCGACGTGGACGGCCGCCTGGCCGCCCTGCAGGACGAGGCTCAGGCAGACGAGCCACCGTCCTGTGCCGAAGCGCGGACGGCCGCGCCCCAGGCGGTGAGCCACCGCCGCGCACACGATGACGCGGCTGACCAAGGCAAGGTCGTGACGAAGCGCGGACGCGGCGGCGGGCAGGACCGGCGCCACGTAGAAGCCCGCCATCCCGAGGAGAGCGAGCCCGAGCGCGCCCGCGGTGAGGCGGTTCCGCGAGGCCTCGCTCAGGGGGCGCTGTTCGGGAAGCTCGGAAGCCCCGAGGATCAGCCCGAGCAGGTATCCGTAGGTTCCCACGCTGGACATCACGACGCCGAGGAAGAAGACCGGCGACCCGAGATCCGTCTCGGCGAGCGAGACCGCCATCGACCCCACGACCTGCGTGGCGAGGCCGATCCAGGCGGCGCCCCAGAATCGGAGCCGGATCGCGCCGGCTCCGGAGAAGCGGAGCAGCAGCGCGCCCACCAGCAGCGTGGCGGCGAGGCGGGAAGCGCCCGCGGAAGCAAGCCAGAGGCCGGGCGCGGTTTCGCTGAAGGGCATTCCTCAATCCTCGGGCGCGCTCGCGTCCAGGCCCTCCAGGGCTCAGGCCCGGGTCTCGATCACGACCTCGAGATACTCGCTCGGCAGAACGAGGGTCTGATCGCCCGATCGATTGCCGGCCTCCATCAGAGTGAGCAGGTCGAGGGTGAAGGCTCGCTTCTGGTCGGCGTCGAGGGCCGCGAAGGCCTTGTGGATCGGCCCGTAGTAGGTCTGGAAGAACTCGAGCCAGCGCATCGGGGAACGGTACCGGAAGTTGAATTCGCGGACCGTGGTGGTGATCGAAGCCGCGTTGTGCTCGAAGAGTTCTTCGATCCTCTCCCTCGTGCCCCAAAGGGCCGGTGACCGGACGCCCGCGGGTGGGGGAATGTACCGGCCGAGGGTCTTGAACACCTGGCCGATGAAGCTGCCGGGCGTCCAGTTGGCGAGGCCGATCCGGCCGCCCGGCCTGCACACCCGCGCCATCTCGCAGGCGGCCTGTTCCTGATCGGGCGCGAACATGACGCCGAAGGTGGACAGCACGACGTCGAACGAGCCGCCGGAGAAGGGCAGGTCCTCGGCGTCCGCCTCCTGGAAATTGACCTTCTGGCCCTCGGCCTCCGCGCGCTTCCGGCCGGTTTCGAGCAGGGAGGGCACGTAGTCGGTCGACGTCACTTCGCAGAACCGGCGGGCGGCCGCGAGCGTCGCATTGCCGTTGCCCGCGGCCACATCGAGAACGCGCGAGCCCGCGCGCAGGTCGAGGGCTTCGCACAGGCTCTCGCCCACGATTTGAAGGGTCGTTCCAACCGCCGCGTAGTCGCCGGCCGACCAGGCGCCCTTCTGGCGCAGCTTGACCGCGGTGAAGTCGACGGGAGTATCAATGACATGGAGCATGGGTTCGTGTTCTTTCGAAAGGGAAGGCTGGCGATCGGTCGCCCACCTCGGGCGCGCGTAGCCATGGACCTCGGTTGAATGCATCCGGCCAGTCTGACCGGCCCGTCGAGGCGCGGCCAGACTCTCGAGGATGACCTCACCCCTGACCGGGGTGAGGGTTCGACCTATGACCGCGGCTTCCGCCCGGAGAACCGGACGCGAACCGTCGTGCCTTTTCCAGGCACGGACTTGAGGCTGAAGCGCCCGCCTTGCTCCTTCACCCGGGCCTTCATGATGGAAAGGCCGAGCCCCCCGCTCGATCGCGGGCGCCGCTTCTTCAGATCGGAAGCGCCAAAGCCCCGGCCGTCGTCCGACACGGTGAGACTCGCCTGTCCCCGGTCCGCGGACAGAAGCAGGTCGACCCGGTTGGCGCGGGCATGCTTGAGCGCGTTGGTCAGCGCCTCCTGAGCCACCCGATACAGGACCGCTTCGACCTTGGGTGACTGCCGCGTCCAGCCCCTCGACTTGAAGCACACCCTCGGTCCGCCCTCGGTCTCCTCCGGGGCCAGAGCCCTCAGGCGCTCGGGCAGCGACTTGAGCGCGGCCTGCCCGTCGAAGAGATCCGCGGGATAGAGCGACCCGATGAGGGCGCGCATCTCGCGAAGCGCGGCCCCCGAGAGCTGAACCATGCGGGCAGCCTTGCGCTCGCCCTCCTCGGCCGAGCGCCGCCAGGAGGGACCGAGCGACTGAGAGAGCAGGGAGAGGCTGAACAGGAGCTGAGTCACCGAATCGTGCAGATCGCGCGAGAGGCGCTGCCGCTCCTGGTGCACCGCTTCCCTCTGGGCCCGGGCGTGAAGGTCGGCGTTGTGTATCGCCACCGCCAGATGGTCCGCCACCACCTGCAGGCTCGCCGCGTCGTCGCCGTCGAAGGGCTTGCGACCTTCGACGTTCAACACACCCAGGACACGGCCGCCGTGGATGATCGGCACCGCGAGCTCGGCGCGATTCTTCAGGTTGAGCGGCGGGGTCACGTAGCGCGGGTCCTTCGTGACATCGTGCACGAGCTGGGTGCGGCCTTCGCGCGCCGCCGCCCCGATGATTCCGTGGCTGACCGGCATCCGGTCGGTGAAGCCGATCTTCTTGTGCTCCCCCCCTCGCGCGCCGAAGATCAGGATGTCGGGCTGATCGGCATCGATGATCGGGATATCGACGTTCGGGTAACCGAGCAGCTCATGAACGGCATCCGCGGCGCGCTGAAGGAGATCTTCACGATTCAGCCCCGTGGCCGCGATCTGGCCGATCCTCGAAATCAGGGACAGGCGCTTCGCGCGCGCCTTCTCGCGCTCGAAGATGGCGGCGTTGTGAATGGCCACGGCGAGGTGATCGGCCACGAGTTGCAGGGTCTCGGCGTCCTCCTCCCCGAAAAGCGCCTGCCGCTCGACGTTGATGGAGCCAAGAGCCTTTCCGCCGAGAAGGATCGGCACGGCGAGCGCCGCCATCCGCGTTCTGGGCAGGCCGCGGCAGGGAAAGTAGCGTTTGTCCTGCCGGATATCCGAGGCGATCTGGACCGCGCGCTCCCGGATGGCCGCCCCGGAGATGCCCTGGGTGATGCTCAGCCGGAACCCGGGAAGGAGACTCCCCTGCCGGCCGCCCACCGCCTTCACCACCAGGGTATCCGGGGCCTCGGGATCGAGCAGGGACAAGACCGCGCTCGAGTAACCGAGCTGGCGATGAATGGCGACGATCGTTCTTCGCAGCAGATGGTCGAGGTCGAGGCCCGCCGCGATCGTCCGCGAGACCCGGGTGATGAGAGCGAGCCGTTCCATGCGGCGCCGCTGATCCTCGAATCTCCGCGCATTCTCGATGGCGATCGCCGCGTGGCGGGCCACGAGAGCGAGCAGGGCGACGTCGCGCTGATTGAACCTGCGCGGCCAGGGGACGGCGGCTCCGAAGAAACCGATCAGTTCCCTCTTCCTCAGGATGGGCACGGCCATGGCGCTGTGGTGCCAGAGTTCGGGCCAGGCGCCGGGAACCCGGGTGTAGTCGTCCGCGATCGCGGGTTCGCTGGTTCGAAGAACCCGTCCGGCGAGCCCGACCCCGGGGCCCATCAGGGTGCCGATCCGCTTCCGGCCCATCCCGTGGGTGGCGGTGATCCTGATGCCCTGCGCCCCGGGCTCGTAGAGCCCGATCGACCCCATGGGGACCTCGAGCAGCTCGCAGGCGTGACGGATGATGCTCGTAAGCAGCGGCTCGAGCGCCAGCTCGGAGCTGATCGATTCGACGATGCGATGAACACTGCGCTCGTTGCGGAGCCTGCGATCCCCCTCGGTGACGGCGGTGAATGCCTTCACGCGCGGCCCGACTCGCTCGAGGGCACAACCCCTTCGCGGACCGCGAGGAGCGCGGCCTGCGTTCGATCCTCGACCGCGAGCTTCTCCAGGATCCGGCTGACGTGGCCCTTCACCGTTCCGTGGGTGAGGCCGAGGCCCGCGGCGATGGCGCGGTTGTTCCAACCCCGCCCGATCCTCTCGAGGATCGACAGCTCCCTCGGGGTCAGACCTTCGATGGGGGATCTCTCCTGCGACTTGCGCACGCGGTTCAGCAGATGCTTCTGGGCCGCCGGATCGAGGGTCGGCTGTCCGACCGCGGCGCTCCGGATCGCCCGGACCAGATCGTCGCGCAGGACGTCCTTCAGCAGATAGCCAACGGCGCCGGCCTCGAGAGCGGCCCGCACCCTGACCTCGTCGCCGAAGCTCGTGAGCACGACCACCTGGGGCGCGGGCTTGAGCGCGCGGATGCGCCTGATTCCCTCAATGCTGTCGGCGCCGGGCATCATCAGGTCGAGCAGGACCACGTCGGGCTTGCGGGAGGAGGCGAGGCGGACCGCCTCTTCCGCGTTCCGGCCCTCGCCCACAAGCTCGAGGTCGGACTCTTCGGAAAAAAGAGTGCGCAGCCCTTCACGGACGACCGGATGATCGTCCACCAGAACCAACCGGATCCGCGCCGCCGGTGCTTGTCTCGTCATGGGCGGAGGTCAGGCTAGCACCGCCCCAAACCGGGTTTCCATATCCAAAGACAGGATTCGGCTATCACCCGGGTTATGGGCCCGCCGGTCCACGCCCCGGGGGGCGGTGGCCTAGCTCTTGATCTCGGACTCGTCGAGCACCTCGTAGCTCACGACCTCGGGGTCTTCCTCGATCAGCGAAGTCTGCTCGCCGACCACGGTCATGGCCAGGGAGGGAAGCGGCCGCCCATCGCGCAGGGCCTTGAGGTCCTCCGCGAAATGGCGGGCGCTCGGATAGCGCGTGTTCTCGTCCTTGGACATGCTGGTGGCGATGATCTCGTCGAGCGCCTCCGGCAGGTTCGGGTTGAATTTCCGGACCGAGGGCGGGACCATGTGCACGATCTGGTAGGCGAGGTTCGCGATGGTGTCGCCCGCAAACGGCCGCTCTCCCGTGACCAGCCAGTAGAGGATGCCGCCCAGGGAGAAGATGTCGCTCCGGCCGTCGACCTTCCGGCCGAGGAACTGCTCGGGCGACATGAACGCGGGAGTGCCCACGAGGCCGCCCTTGGTGTTCGTGTTGGTCCCGCCGCCGACCTTGGCGATCCCGAAGTCCGAGACCTTGGCCCGGCCGTCCTTGCCGATCAGGATGTTCGCGGGCTTCATGTCGCGATGAACGATGCCCTGCGCGTGCGCGTGGTCGAGCGCCTCCGCGGCCGAGATCATGATCTCTAGGCTGCGCTCGAGCGGGAGCCGCTGGCGGGCGACGTACTGCTGCAGGGTCTCGCCTTCGACGAACTCCATGACCATGGCGGGCCGGCCCAGGTGGTCTTCGATGAAGTCGTACACGGTCACGATCGCGGAATGCGTGAGCTTGCCGACCGCTTTCACCTCCCGCCGGAAGCGCCGCTCGTATTCCTCGGACGACTCTTCGTCGCTGTGGGTGGTGAGGATGCTCTTGATCGC
>DAORUA010000110.1:0-10337 GCA_035432945.1 Vicinamibacteria bacterium
CCATCGCGGAGAAGAAGAAGGGAGGTCCGAAGGCCACCGGCAAGTCGGTTCCCGCGAAGCTCCTGTCCATCTTCGTCCGGCAGTTCTCGGTCATGATCGACGCCGGTCTCCCCCTCGTCCAGTGTCTTGAAATCCTGGGCTCGCAGCAGGAGAACCCCCACTTCGCCAAGGTCATCATCGCCACCCGGCAGGACGTGGAGAGCGGTTTGAACCTCGCCGACTCGATGCGCAAGCATCCCCAGGTCTTCGACGACCTCTTCTGCAACATGATCGCGGCCGGCGAGGCGGGCGGTATTCTCGACACCATCCTCAAGCGTCTCGCCACCTACATCGAGAAGTCCGTGAAGCTGCAGGCGCAGATCAAGGGCGCCATGATGTATCCGGTGGCGGTCATCAGCATCGCCGCCCTGGTCATCGGCGTCATCCTGTGGAAGGTCATCCCGACCTTCGCGGCCATGTTCGCGGGCCTCGGGGCCGAACTGCCCCTGCCCACCAAGCTCGTCATCATGGCCTCGAACCTCCTGGTTCGCCTCATGCCCTTCCTGGTCATCGGGTTCTTCCTCATCCAGTACTCCTTCCGCCAGTACTACGCGACCTACGGCGGAAGGCGCATGGTGGACAATCTCCTGCTCAAGATGCCGATCTTCGGCGACCTGTTCCGGAAGATCGCGGTCTCGAAGTTCTGCCGGACCCTCTCCACCCTGATCGCCTCGGGCGTGCCCATCCTCGACGGCATCGAAATCACGGCCAAGACCGCCGGAAACGCGATCGTCGAAGACGCGCTGATGGCCGTCCGCAAGTCGGTCGAGGGCGGTCTCACCATCGCTCAGCCGCTCAAGGAAACGAAGATCTTCCCGGGTATGGTGGTGCAGATGATCAGCGTCGGCGAACAGACGGGCGCGCTCGACGCCATGCTCTCGAAGGTCGCCGACTTCTACGAAGACGAAGTGGACCAGGCCGTGGCCAACATGCTGACCCTGATGGAGCCGGTCATGATCCTGTTCCTCGGCACCACGGTCGGCGGCATCGTCATCGCCATGTACCTGCCGCTCTTCTCGCTGATCTCTCAGCTGACCTAAACGTTGTTCGGGTCGCTCACGCCCGGCCGGCTCGCCGGGGGCCCGCTTTGATCCGTCGACTCCAGGACCACGCGTCTACCCGGGAAGCCCCCTTCTCCCTGGGGGCGCTGATCGGTTTCCGGCTGGTCATCGTCACCGTTCTCCTCTTCGTCGCGGGCTATCTCGAGGCGGTTCAGGAAGGCACCCTCCGGGTTCCGATCTTCCTGCTCATCTCCACGACCTTCGCCTTCAACGTGGTCTACGCGGTCCTGCTCGGCCTCGCCCCCTACCGGGTTCAGGCGATGGTGCAGATCCTGGGCGATCTGGTCGTGGTCACGGGCTTCGTCTACCTGACCGGCGTCGATCGCACCGGCTTCTCGATCCTCTATCCGATCAGCGTGCTCTGCGGGAGCGTCCTCCTCGGCCGCGGCTTTCTCTTCGCCACCGTCGCGAACGTCCTCTTCGCCTCCATCCTGCTCCTGGTGCGCGCCGGCGTGCTTCCCGACGAAGCGGTGGGACAGATCGCCCGCGGTCCGCTCCGGGGCCTCCTCGGCGTGCTCGTGGGCATGCTGCTCTCCACCTTTCCGGTCGCGGCTCTCGGCCAGTACCTCACCAAGGCGCTCAAGCGCGCGGGCGAAAGCCTCGATGCCGCGGCCGGCGAGGTGGCGACCCTTCAGGACTTCAACCGGCTCGTGGTCGAGAACATCCACAGCGGCCTGCTGGTCACCGACAACTCGGACCGGGTCTCGTTCGCGAACGCGAGCGCCGCCGAGATGCTCGGCCTGCGGCGCGAGAGCCTGCAGAACCGATCGGTAGGGGAGCTGTTCAACTCCGCCGAGCTGCGGAGTCGCGCCGAGCCCAACTCCGAGACGACCCTCGAACTGGAACACGTGAGAGGCGACGGCGACCTGAGGATCCTGGGACTGTGGATCTCGGAACTGTCGGGGGCTTCGCCCGGCGGGCGGCTGCTCGTCATCCGCGACCTCACCGAGGTGCGCCGGCTGGAGGCGCAGGCCCTTCTGAACGAGAAGCTCGCGGTGGCGGGAAGCACCGCCGCTCAGCTCGCCCACGAGATCCGCAACCCCCTGGGCGCCATCAGCGCCGCGACCAAGCTCCTCTCCGAAGGGTCGATCGCGGACGACCAGAAGAGCCTGCTTCGCATCATCTCCAAGGAGGCCGACCGGCTCGCGGCCACCGTGACCTCCTACCTGCGCGACATCAAGACCCAGAACCAGGTCGTCTACTGCGATCTCAATGCCGTCCTCTCCGACGCGGTGCGCCTGATCGGGATAAGCCCGGAAAGACGGCCGGAGCACACCATCAGCTTCGAGCCGCCTCCTGAACCGATCCGGGTGGCGATAGCGGAGGAGGAGCTCATGCAGGTCCTGTGGAACCTGGCGCGGAATGGACTGGAGGCGATGCCCCAGGGGGGTTGTCTCTCGTTCTCGATCCGGTCGCTGCCCGGTTCGGCCGAGATCGAAGTCGCGGACGAGGGCCATGGCATGGAGCGCCGGCGCCTGGCCCAGCTCTTCGAGCCCCTTCGGACCAGCAAGGCCATGGGGACCGGCCTGGGGCTCGCGATCGCGCATCGCCTGGTGCGGGCCCGCGGCGGAGATCTCCTGATCTCCTCGGAGCCCGCGCGCGGCACCCGGGTCCGGGTGCGCCTGCTGGTCGAAAGCCCGGCCCCTTCCGCTCAACTGAGCGCCGGGGCGGTGGCGTGAGCGAACCGAACGCGCCGACTTCCGAGGGACGCATTCTCGTCATCGACGACGAGCCGTCCCTTCTCCACGTTCTTGAACTGGGCCTCTCCCGGGCCGGGTTTTTCGTGGGCACGGCGGCGAGCTACACCGAGGCCCTGGCGCGTCTCGAAGATCGATGGGATCTCGTGGTCACCGATCTCCAACTGCCCGACGGCGACGGCCTTTCCATTCTCCGGCAGGTCAAGGAGGCATCTCCCGAGACCGCGGTGATGGTCCTGACCGCGCACGGCTCGGCGGACACCGCGGTCGCGGCCATGAAGCTCGGAGCCCACGACTATCTCACCAAGCCCTTCGACATCGACGAACTCCGCATCCGCGCGCGCCAGGCCATCGAGGGAGAGAATCTGCGGCGCGAGAACCGCGAGTTGCGCGCGCAGGTGGGAGCGCGCGCGGGAATCCAGGGCCTCATCGGCAAGTCCGCGTCGATGCGCGCGGTGGTGGACCGGATCCGCGCGGTTTCTTCGTCTTCATCCACGGTATTGATCGTGGGGGAGAGCGGCACGGGCAAGGAACTGGTGGCCCGGGCGATTCACGACCTCTCGCAGCGCAAGGGCCGACCGTTCGTCGCCATCAACTGCGGGGCGATCGCCGAGTCCCTGCTCGAGAGCGAGATGTTTGGCCACGTCAAGGGCGCCTTCACCGATGCGCGGCAGTCGCGCGCCGGGGTGATCGAGCAGGCGCACCAGGGCACGCTGCTCCTGGACGAGATCGGCGAGATGTCCCTGAGCATGCAGGTCAAGCTGCTGAGAGTCATCCAGGAACGCCGGGTGCGGCGGGTGGGCGGGGTCGACGAGACGCCGGTGGATGTCCGGATCATCGCGTCCACGCATCGCGACCTGAACCAGATGGTTCGCGAAGGGTCCTTCCGGGAGGACCTCTACTACCGCATCGATGTCATTCAGGTCCTCCTGCCGCCGTTGCGCGAGCGTCTCGACGACATCCCCCTGCTGGTCGCGGAGTTCTCGTCGCGGTTGTTTCGCCAGGGCGGGTTTCCCAGGCGCACCTTCTCGCCCGCGGCCATGGCCGCCTTCATGAGGCATCCCTGGCCCGGCAACGTCCGCGAACTGGAGAACGTGGTGGAGCGGGCGCTCACCCTGGCCACCGACGACACCGTCGGTCCGGACGACCTTTCCCTGGCCTCCCCCACGCGCGATCAGGCCATTCCCGATCCCTACCCCGGGTTCTCGCTCCAGGATTATCTGAACCGCACCGAGCTTCACCTGGTCAGGCGCGCCATGGAGATCGCGGGCGATCGACGCCCCGAGGCGGCGAAGCTCCTGGGCGTCTCGGCTCGCGCTCTCAAGTATCTGTTGTCGAAGCTTCCGGCCGAATAGGCCGGGGCAGTCCGGCACAAAGTTTGTCCGCCTGGAAACAAACATTGTCCGGGCCTTCCAGGCTCACGGTTATTAGAATCAGCGACTTAGCGCTGTTCCGGACGGCACGATTCGTGCTCCTTCCACCCGCCAGACTGGGTCGGATACGCCGATCACACTCGTACATCACCTGAAAGAACCAAAATGAAAAAGAACCAAAAAGGCTTCACGCTCATCGAGCTGCTGATCGTCGTCGCGATCATCGGCATCATCGCCGCCATTGCGATCCCGTCGCTCCTTCGCGCTCGCGTTTCGGCGAACGAAGCGGGAACCATCGGCGACATCCGCTCCATCATCTCCTCGCAGGCTGCGTTCCAGTCCGCAGCCAACGGCTGGTACGCGCCGATCACCTGCCTCTCCACTCCGGCGGGCTGCATCACCGCGTATCCGACCAACGCCCCCACCTTCCTCGATCAGACCATGGCCGCCATGGGAGCGAAGAGCGGTTACAACCGCTCCTTCACCCCCGGCAGCGTACCCACCGGTCTCCCTGCGGGCATCATCAACGTGCTTGATGGCTACTGCTACGGCGCGCTTCCCTCGTCCGTCGGCCAGACCGGCGTCCGCGGGTTCGGCGGCGATGCCTCGGGCCGCGTCTGCCAGAACCAGGCCGGCACCGACGAGTGCAACGCTCTCTCGGCTCTCGCCGCGACCTGCGCCGTTATTCAGTAATTCCGACTCTCGAGCCCTGCGAGGGGCTTGAGACCTAGCCCCCAGGCCCGTTTGGCCCGGGGGCTTTTTCTTTCTGGGACCAGAGCCCCCCTTGAGCCTCAGGACCAGACAATAATTGTCCTGGCCGGACAACGATTTGTCTCGGACTACCTTACCTATTGCCTTTCTACTCATGAGTTTAGAGGCAATATTCCCTGGTACGGCCTTTGCTTTTCTCCGGCTGTTCCGGGTCGTTGATCGGCCCATTCATCAACTAAACACTGAAAGAAGAGAACCAAATGAAGAAGAACCAGAAGGGCTTCACGCTCATCGAGCTGCTGATCGTCGTCGCGATCATCGGCATCATCGCCGCCATTGCGATCCCGTCGCTCCTTCGCGCTCGCGTTTCGGCGAACGAAGCGGGAACCATCGGCGACATCCGCTCCATCATCTCCTCGCAGGCTGCGTTCCAGTCCGCAGCCAACGGCTGGTACGCGCCGATCACCTGCCTCTCCACTCCGGCGGGCTGCATCACCGCGTATCCGACCAACGCCCCCACCTTCCTCGATCAGACCATGGCCGCCATGGGAGCGAAGAGCGGTTACAACCGCTCCTTCACCCCCGGCAGCGTACCCACCGGTCTCCCTGCGGGCATCATCAACGTGCTTGATGGCTACTGCTACGGCGCGCTTCCCTCGTCCGTCGGCCAGACCGGCGTCCGCGGGTTCGGCGGCGATGCCTCGGGCCGCGTCTGCCAGAACCAGGCCGGCACCGACGAGTGCAACGCTCTCTCGGCTCTCGCCGCGACCTGCAACGTCATTCAGTAGTCTTCACCGGTCCGGAGCAGGAACTCCCTGCTCGAACCTTCAGACCCCGGGCTGATTCGGCCCGGGGTCTTCTTCGTTATGGGGATCGCGTCCTTAGTACAATCGAAAGAACCCCGTGAAAACCCGATGTCAATGAGCCAGGTTCTGCTGTCCCTCGCGGGAGTCACCAAGGTCGTCAAGACGCCTTTCAGCCGTCGTCCCGGGTTCAAGGTCGGACCCCTGAACCTCTCGATCGGGGAAGGAGAAATCGTCGGTCTGATCGGGGCGAACGGGGCCGGCAAGACCACCACCTTGAAGCTCCTGCTCGGGCTGCTGGTTCCCGACGCCGGGCAGATCGACCTGATGGGAACGCCCTCGGGCCGAGGAGAGTGGCGATCCTCGGTCGGCTACCTGCCGGAGCAGCCCGCGTTCTACGAGTACCTCTCGGGTCGCGAGTTCCTCATGTTCGTCGGCGACCTGTTCGGCTTCGCTCCGAACCTTCTCGCGGAAAGAGTCTCTTCGCTCCTGGAGCGGGTCGGGATCGCGGAGAGCGCGCACCGTCCGATCCGAACCTACTCGAAGGGAATGCAGCAGAGGCTCGGCATTGCCCAGGCCCTGCTCAACGACCCGAGGCTGCTCCTTCTCGATGAGCCCATGTCGGGGCTCGACCCGATCGGCCGCCGCTTCGTTCGCGACCTCCTTCTCGAACTCCGCTCCCAGGGCAGGTCCATCCTCTTCTCGACCCACATCATTCCCGACGCGGAGTTCGTCTGCGACCGCATCGCCCTCATGCGCGCGGGGCAGCTCACCGCGGTGGGAACGGTCGACGACCTCCTCGGCCTTCCGACCGGTTTCGAAATCGCCGCGGTAAAGCCCAGGCCCGGAGCCGCCGCCCCGTTGGCGGCGGCGCAGAGCAACGACGAGAGATTCACGGTCCGGGTGGCCCCCGCGGAGCTGACCCGCGCCATCGAGGACATTCTCGGTCGCGGGGCGCATCTGGTGAGCGTCTCCCCGATCCGGGCCTCGGTCGAGGATCTCCTCGCCCCAAAGGCGAAGGAGGCCTGAGATGGGATTCCTTTCCTCCTCCCGAAGGCTTCGTTCGGTCGCCTACAACACCTACCTCGAATCCGTCCGTCAGCGCCTCTTCGTCGGGGTGGTGTTCTTCGCCTTCCTGCTGATGCTCGCCGCCCTGGTCTTGAAGGACATTTCCGTTCATCAGGACAAGAAGATCATCGCGGACATCGGCCTCGGGGCCATCGATTTCTTCGGCACCATCATCGCGATCTTCATAGGCGCCGATCTGGTGGGCCGCGACGTGGAACGGCGAACCCTTCATCTTCTCCTCGTGAAGCCTCTCAGCCGGGAGGAGTTCATCATCGGACGGTACCTGGGCCTGTGCCTTACCATCCTGACCAGCATGGCTCTGATGTGCGTCGGCCTCTCCCTGGCGCTCTGGACCGTGCAGGGAGGATTCTCCTGGAGCCTTTTGTCCGCAGTGTACGCGCTGCTCCTTCAGATCTGCCTGACCGGGGCGATCGCGGTGTTTTTCTCCACCACCACCTCGCGCGTCCTCGCCATCCTGGGGGCCACCATCCTGGCCGTCCTCGGACGCATGACCGACGTCCTCAAGAACGCCTCGGTCGTGGTGGAGGGCTTCCCGGACTGGCTGGGGAAGGGTCTCTACCTCTGCCTTCCGAACCTTCTGAACTTCGATCTCAAGAACCGGGCGGTCTACGGCGACTCGGTTCCGCCCGGGATCCTCCTCGACCTGACCGCCTACGCGGCCGCGTACACGGTGGGCCTCCTGGCCCTTGGAGCGTTGCTGTTCCGCAGGCGGGACCTGAAGTGAAGAAACTGGTCGCGGTGCTGCTGCTCGCCGCCGGGATCGTTCCCGCCGCTCAGTCGCGCGTGGACGAGGAACGAAGCGCCATGGGGCCGGAACCCGACGTGTCCAGCGTCTGGACGGGCCGCGTGGTCAAGGCGCTGAGCCTGGGCTTTTCCGACCTGCTCGCCGACCTCTACTGGATGAGAGCCATCCAGTATTACGGCACCCAGAAGATCGCCGGCACCGGTTTCGCGAACCTTTCCCCCCTCCTCGAGACCGCGGCCGAACTCGATCATCGCTTCTCGATCGTCTATCGGTACGGGGCGGTCTTTCTCTCGGAGCAGAGCCCCATCGGGGCGGGTCAGCCGGAGATGGGCGTCGCCCTTCTCGCCAAGGGGGCGGATCGGAACCCCGGGGACTGGCGTCTCCGCCAGGAACAGGGCCTGTTCACCTTCTTCTACCTGAACGATTCAGTGCGAGGCGCCGAGATCCTTCAGCAGGCCTCGCGGATTCCCGGCGCGCCGGACTGGATGGCGGCGCTGGCCGCCCAGATCCTGAGCCGGGGCGGAGAACTCGAAGCCGCCCTCAACATGTGGCTCATCATCCGCGAACAATCCGAGCCCGGAATCCTCCGCGACAACGCGGGCGATCAGATCAAGATCGTGCGCAGCCGGATCCTGGCCAGGGACATGACGGAGGCGATCAAAGCCCACCGCGAGAGGACGGGCGAGACGCCGCCGACCCTTGCCGCCCTCCGGCGAGCGGGCGTCATCCGCGGAACCACCGACCTCGCGGGCATCGAGTTCGACTTCGACCCCGAGAAGGGCACGGTATCGATCTCGCGCCGCTCGCCCCTATGGCGGAGGAACTAGCAGGGCGCTGACGAAGTCGGCGCCCTGCGTATCCCGGCGAAAGCCGGGATCCACCCCCGGCGACTCCGCTGCGTTCCTCGACTCACCGCTTCGCTCACCGCTGCTCGCCCGCCCGCGCCTGATAAAACGCGTACCCGTAGGCGGCGTAGCGTCCCTCGATCCGCACCCGGGTCTTCGACGACCCCAGAAGGGCGGCGGGGAGTCGGTACGCGACTTCGTTCCAGCCCGGCTGCAGGGCCGTCCTGAACCAGTCGGTGCGCCCGCGTGGAGTCTGGAAGCGCATCGCGCTCTGCGGGAGAGACAGGTCGGCGCGCCGTTCCCCTTCCGGGTGGCGCAAGCGAGCCGACGGCTCCGGGTGGGTGCGAACCACGATCCAGAGATCGGTGGCCATCGATGGCGTGCTCACCTCGAACTCCTCGAAGCCCATGATGACCCGGCCGCCATCCGCGATCTCGACGCCCGAACCCTTGCCCTCGCCCAGGTACTTGTCCAGCTTCAGGGTGGCGAAGAGACTGCGCGTGCTCACCGACGATCTCCACCTGTAGCCGTGCGCCGCTTCGTCGATCGGATCGGCGACGTTCAGGGAGTCGACCTCGACGAGGTCGTTCGGCAATTCAATCCGAACCAGCCGACGCTGCCGGCCCACCAGATCGCCCCGGGTCGGGTAGATCGCGATTTCCGAAGTCTCGAGGCTCGAGGTCACGAACAGCGGCGGCCCGCCCACCAGGGCGCCCCAGGCCGGCGAGCCCGCGATGTAGGAATCGAAAGCGATGAGATACGGCGGCAGCGGTCCGAACGAGGGTCGGCTCAGGAGCTCGAAGGCCGCGGCCTCCGTCTCGGCGGGAAGAATGTCCGCGAAGCCGGGGGTCACGACACCGCTCAGGTTCACGCTTCGTCTCCCCGTCCGGTACTCGATCGCGCTTCCGTTGTTCAGGAACGTCGCGGTCTCGGGCAGCCGGGTCCGGATGAAATCGAAGAGCGCCTCGTCCTTCCGGTACACCGAGGCCGCGGAGTCCGCGTAGACGAGAGCGAAGCGCGAGACGCTCAGGGCCGCGAACACGAGGGCGAGGATGCTCAGGCGCCGGAAGGCGAGGAGGCGGGGAAGGGCGAATGCCGATTCCATCCAGATCGCGGTCTTCTCGAGGCCCACGGCAAAGAGAATGAGGAGGGGAGGAAGGGCGAAGAGCAGATAGCGATTGGAGTGGACACCCAGATGAACGGTGGGCGTCACGAGCAGCGCGGTCAGGAGCGCGCCGAGCAGGAACCCCGCGGCTCGCCGCATTTCCCTGGACCGGTCGAGCAAGGCGAGGAACACGAACACCATCAGCAGGGGCGCGGCGAAATAGGGGGCGCTGCCGCCTCCGAAGCCGAGCCGCTGCGACGATGGATAGAAGCCGAGCAGGACGCCGCGGAGGATGTCGGTCCAGTATTCGATCGAAAAGACCGCGGCGCCGAACAAGCCCCAGTTCGCGGAGAGGAGCTTCTGGGAGAAGGAGGTATTCGCGGCCGAGCCGGTGACGAATCGAAGGACGAGGGGCAGCAGCAGGGCGAGGAGCGTGGGCGCGAGCCAGGCGAAGCGCAGGCGCCACTTTCCCGACTGCTGGCGCCCGTCCCAGATGCTCCACGCTCCGAGAGCGGTCACGAGCACGAGCGCTTCGGGCCGGGTGAGGGCGAGAAGGCACGCGGGCAGGAGGAAGCCGCCCTCGAGCCACGCCCGGAAGAGCCAGGCCGAAAGGAAGAGCACGAGGGCGATGTCCGCGCCGTAGTGAAACGACCAGGCCAGGGGTCCATTCAGGACCACCAGCGCGGCCGCGAGCTTCGCGACGCGGCCCGAGCCGGACACGATTCGAGCCGCGGCGTAGACCTCCAGCGCGGTGAGGAACGCGAAGGCCGCCCCCGAGAAGATCGCGAACGCGATCAAACCCTCGCCCCGGAAACCGACGAAGTGGGCGAGGGCGAGGAAGAGGGTGTGAAGGAGACTGGTGGCGCCGG
>DAORUA010000111.1:0-1484 GCA_035432945.1 Vicinamibacteria bacterium
TTAGACATGGATATTTGATCAATCACAAGTCCGCCTGTCTGGATCCGGCCAGGGCGGCCGAGCTCTCGTACTGCTCGAACAGCGCGTGGAGCTTCGAGGAGAGGCCCTTCAGACGCTTCAGACCCTTCTTGAACCGGCGGTGCCGGTCCACCAGTTCCCGGACACGGCTCACCTGCTCTTCCTTGAGGTAGATGAACGCGCCTTCGCCCCGGCTGCGGTTCGAGAGGACGTAGTAGGGGCCGTGCTTCTCCCCCTGGGCGCAGGCGCAATTGGCCTTCCCGCACACCGCGAAGCGCGAGAACAGGGAGCCGCGGATCTGCTCGCGCTCCTGGAGGAGGGCATCGACGAGCGATTCGTGTTCGGTCAGCGAAACACGGATGCCCCGCTCCAGTCGAACCAAGTCGGCCATGTCTTGCAGCAGACTATGGAATAGGCACTGTAAGAAAGTCAAGCGGGGGATTTGGCTACACTCCCCCGGTCAGAGGAGAAGACATGGCCGATTTCCTGTTCAAGACCGAGCCGTCCGAGTATTCGTTCGCCGATCTGCAGGCGAAGGGGCAGGGAGTTTGGGACGGGGTGAGGAATCCCGTGGCCCTCAGGAACATGCGGGAGATGAAGAAGGGCGATCGCGTGTTCGTGTACCACACGGGCTCCGAGAAGGCGGTGGTGGGCATCGCCCGCGCTGCCTCCGCCGCGTATCCCGATCCCAAAGCACCCGCCCCGTCATCCCTCGTGGTGATCGACCTGACCCCGGTCGCGCCGCTGAAGCCGCCGGTCACGCTCGCGGTCCTGAAAGCGGACCCGGAGTTCTCCGAATCGCCCCTGGTGCGTCAGGGACGCTTGTCGGTCGTGCCTCTCACCGCGAGGCAGGCGGCGATGATCGAGAAGCTCGGAGGGGGCAAGTGATGCCGGAGGCGATCGTCGTTCTGTGCACCGTCCCCGCGGACTTCGACGCCGAACGCCTGGCGCGCGAACTGGTCGAGCGCTCGCTCGCGGCCTGCGTCCAGATAGGGCCCGGTGTGACTTCGGTCTACCGTTGGCAGGGTGCTTTGGAGAAGAGTGCCGAGAAGATTCTCCTCATCAAGTCACGTACCGGACTCTTCGGGGCCCTGGAGGCCGCGATCAAGGCGCGGCATCCCTACCAGGTGCCGGAGATCATCGCCCTGCCGGTGTCGGACGGCCACGCGCCCTATCTCGAGTGGCTGGCCGCCTCCACCGCCGGCTGAAGTCGCGGTCTACTTCGCGGGAGAAAGATAGTCCGGCTGGATGAACTCCGGGGCGACCGGGTACGCGAAGCTCCGGTAGCCCTTGAAGTCGGGCTTGCCCGCATCCTCCCACGCCTTCAGCCAGAGGTTCGCCAGGACCTCGGCCGCGGTGGCGAGGCGCTCGACCGTGAGGTCGTGGTACTTGAATCGCAACTCGGCGGCGTCGCGGCGCTCGGCGCCCACGCGCTTTCCATCGGGTCCGGCGCCGCTCTTCTTCAG
>DAORUA010000111.1:1584-10198 GCA_035432945.1 Vicinamibacteria bacterium
AGGACGGTCATCCGATACAGCTGTCCGGCCCGCCAGGGCGCGGTTCCGGCGCTGCTCTCGTCCGGGCCCGCCCCCTCCTTCGCCGCGCACACGTAGCCCCTCGGCGGGCTCGCGCACAACTCCGTCATCCGCGTGAGGGCGGCGGCCGGTGTCCTGGGAATCGTCGAGAAGGTGAGTTCGGGAGAGACGTACTCCATGTCGAGGAAGTGCGTGGGAGCGTTCGCATCCTCGATGGCCTCGCCCTGATTGCGCCACACGATGTCGGGCACATTCGAGAGATGGCCCAGCATGAACTCCTTCCGGCCGAACTGGGCCGCGAGGGGCGTGCCCTTCGCGATCTTCGCGGCCAGAAGCCGCACCGCCACCCGGGTGACGATGTCGTGGCCGCGCTCTCCCCAGGCCGACGCCCGGGGTGGGGCCGCAAGGCCGATCACGAGGGCCAGGGCCAGGAGTCTCTTCATGCGAGTGGACATCTCTCTTCCTTCTTCCTTCGACGTGCGTGGATCAGAGCCGCGCTTTCCACCGCGCGGCCTCGGCCATTTTGCCTTGTCCGGGTGAGGCGCGTTCCCATGCCTCGTACAGATCGACGAGTCTGTGGATCGCCTTCCTCCTCGCGTCATCCGGCGCTTCGGCTGAGGCGGCCAGCTTTTCCTGGGCTTCGAGAAGCAGCGGTTCCGCCTGCGCGAACTTCTTCTGGGCCAGCAGGGTTTCTCCGATCAGCGACCTCGTGTCGCTGAGTCGCCAGTCTCCCTCCCCGAGGCTCTGACGCCCCAGATCGAGCGCTCCCCGCGCGATCAACTCCGCGACCGCGGGGCGGCGGACCCGGAGCAGCCATTCCGAGAAAGCGATGGAGAGGACGCGAGTGTTGTCCTTTTCCGCGTTCTTGCGCGAGGCGTCGACCTCGAACCGGAACAGGTCCTCGACCGCTCTGGACCTGCCCTGCGCGTCCAGGTTGGACGCGAGCGCGATCACTGCGTCCGCCACCCGGGGGTCGCCCTCTCCAAGGGCCCTGCGAACGCGCGCGAGTTCCTCTCGACCGACGCGCTCGGCCTCCCTCAGCCCACCCTCGCTCTGCGGCGCGCCGCCGCCCGGTTCCCTGGCCTGCGCGCCGGCGCCGATCGCATGGGCGAGCCGCCAGGGGTGGGCGAAGGCGACGAGGATCAGCGCGATCGCTGCCCGGTTCATGCTCCCTTGAGGGTCTTCAGGGTCAGCCCCACCAGAGCGATGATGGCCACGATGATCGCGGTCCAGACGAGGGTCCCGCGCGGGGCGGTATCGAACCCCGAGAACAGACTCGGTCTCGAGGCCTGGTTGTCGCCCAGGGCGCCCGCGTGCGCGGCGATCGCCGAGTAGGCCAGAAGCTCGCTGCGCAGCCCCGCGATGTCATACCGTGGCGCCTCGGCGCCCCGATTGCCGAGCAGCAGGCGGAGATTCCCCGGAGCCGCCTTGAACACGATGCGGGGCACGCGCACGATCGCCACCGCGGACTTGATGTCGAGCGGAGCATTGTCTCCATCGTCGACTTCGAGCGTCATGGTATCCAGGGGCGCGGACACGCCCAGCACCAGCAGGGAGGAGGACGGTGGTTTCCGCGACAGGGTGAGCGAGAACGGCACTTCGCGCTGGGTCTGATTCGTCGAGTGCAGGATTCGCGCGGGACGTTCAAAGAAGGCGTCCGAGACTTCGATCTCGATCCGCGAGACGCGAGGTGCGGGATCTCCGGTCACCGCTTCGGCGGGGCCGAGGGTGAAGAGGCTGCGATGGGCAGGCGCCGCCGTCTGCCTTTGAACTTTCAGGGCCACGCGCTCGTCCGCGAAATCCGCGTCGACGAGGAACGGCACCTGCTTGTTGTCGTCGTTGACCACGCGCAGGTCCGCGAGATCGGGCCGGAGGGTCGCGAGGTCGGCGGCACGCAGGGTGATCGCGTAGACGTCTTCCTCGGTGATCGGAGAGAGAGGGCGCTCGCGCCGCCACTTGGAGGGATCGAGGGGCGCGCCCAGGGTGGCCGCGAAACGGAGCGGCGGATCCCGCTTGAAGAGCGGATTCGCTTCTTCCGGTCCGATCTCGGCCACCGCCGTTCCCATGGCCTGGGCCAGGCGGGGACGCAGGCCCTCGATGTCATAGGCGGGCGCGCGCGTGGCCTCGTTCCCGTAATACAAGGTGAGCGACCGGCCGGAAACGGGGAAGACCAGGCGTACCCGCGAGCCGTGCAGACGCACCTTCAGGCCTCGCAGGGGCGGGCTGCCCGCGTCGTCGATCTCGAGATAGAGGGGGCCGCCCTGGCCGCTCCTGGCCGGGAGACGCACCGACTCCCCGGCGATGACCGCGTCGCTCGCACGGAGACGGAAGATCGAGCCTTCGCCGAGCCGCGCCTCCGTCCTCTTGCCGTTGCCGCCGGACTCTTCGATGAGACGCGCGCGCCGGGAGAACGCCTGGTCGTCGCACACGATCTCCACCTCGTCGAAGGGCAGAAGAGAGGAGGCGTCCAGACGGTATCGCGTGGACCGAGAGCCGGCTCCCTCCGGGGCGGCGAGGGGCTCGGCCGCGACATTCATCGACCAGGCATCGCCCTTGAGACGTCGACGCAGGGTGACGGAGGCGCCATCGATCTCCAGGGCGCGGGAGTCGGAGGCGCTGCGCGCGGTGAGGCGCAGATACCGGGCGGTGACGGGCGCTTCGAACCGGACTTCGGTCCTGCGAACCCGTTCGTTGTTCCAGGTCTGGTCGAAGAGCGCCGCGTCCGGCTGGATGACCTCGAATCCTTTGCCGTCGAGCGATGCCTCCACGCGCACATGCCACGCGAACGCGACGTCGGGCACACGCAGAGCGAGGTCGCTGAAGGTGCGCGCCTCGCCGAGGTCCAGTGTCCACTGACTCCGGAGCGCCGCGGCCTCGCGAGCCTCTTCCTTTTCCCGCCGCACGTCCTTGACGTCGACCCGCCACGTCGCGAGTCCTTCGCGCTCGCTCGTCCAGTCGAGGAGGTACGGAACCTCGCGGCCACTCTCGTCCACGAGACGCAGATCGCGGCTGAAGGCCCCTGCCTTCGCGGACAACTCCGGAGGCAGGACCAGCGAGGCCAGCGGCTCGCTGCCCGCGATCGTCACCGCGCGCCGGTAGCGCCAGGCCGCGCGTTCGGCATCGGCGGGGTTGTCCGCGGCCAGGAGGAGCGCGGCGAGAGCGAGGATCACGAGGGCGCTCCGATCACTGGTTCTTCTTGAAGACGAACCGCTGGTAGAAGAGCGACACCAGAATCAGGCCCACCGCGAGGCCCAGGAACGAGAAGACGCGGAAGATCCCGCCCAGCTCCGAAAGGTCGTAGAGGAAAACCTTGGCCACGGTCAGGAGCAGGAACGCGAGGGACAGGTACCGCAGCGGCTTCAGGTCCTTCGCGACGCCCGTGACCAGCAGCACGATCGCGTACAGGCCCCATCCGGCGGAAAGGGCGAGCTTCACCGAGTAGCCCGAGCCGTCCGAGATCGCGATGTAGGGGCCGGTGGAGAAGTAGTCGAGGATCTCCAGGTTCACGAGCCAGAAGCCGAGCAGCAGGCCGTTGAGCGCGATCGCGTTCGCGAGCTGCTGGATGAAACCGTTGTCCGAGGCGCGCCGCAGCAGCGACTGGCCGATCAGGCAGCACAGGGTGGCGATGCCGTAGGTGTAGAGAATCCAGTTGAAGAGCGGCGCGCCCCGCTCGTGGTACTCGAGGATCTCTGGGTTGAACAGAAGGCGCACGCCCACGAGGGCGTAGAGGATTCCCGCGAACACGGGCAGCCCGCGATGGGGCAGGCGGCCGAACAGCCAGCACAGCGCCATGGCCTCGAGCGCCCAGCCGAGGGTGATCCACTGTTTGTCGAGCTGAAGGGGGATGGCGACGGCGATGAACCACAGCGCCACCGCGGAGAAGAGCGCCAGGTATCGCAGCCGGAGTCGAGCGCCGAGGGGGTCGCCCGGTCCGGCGGTGAACCGGCTCGAGACCACGCGCAGCGCGAAGACGGAGACCCCGGCCATGGCCAGGGGGAGCAGGCCGATGGCCGATTCGCCGAACGCTTCCTCGTAGACGTAGTAGAAGGGAAGGAAGAAGGCCGGCCCGGCGAGAGCCGACGTCGCCCAGGGAAGAAGCGCCTCCCGCCAGCGCGCGAACGGCACGATCATGGGAAGCAGAAGGAAGAAGAAGTAGAAGAGCGCGGTGAAGCCGAACGCGGTGGTGTACTTCTCGGGCTTCAGGTAGGCGAGCTGCCAGATCATCATGTGCAGCGCGGAGGCGCCGAGCAGGGCGGGGAGCCCGATCGTCCAGTCGGAGCGCAGGACCGATCCCGTGACCACGAGGATCTGCGCGGTCATGGCGAGGAACAGCGGCCAGCCCTCCAAGGCGAAGCGCGCCTCCGCCAGGGTCAGGAAGAGGCCGAAGATGGAAACCCAGCAGGACACCCGCACCGCGATCTCCCCTTCCACATCCTTGTCCTCGCTCATGGTCCGGCCCGCGAAGAACGACAGGAGGAGCGAGAACAGCACCGGCACCGCGAGGTACCCGAGCACGGTCGATGGGCTTGCCGAGCTCAGGAACCAGATCTGGATGAGCATGGCCAGGCCGGTGGCGCCGAGCGAGAGGGCGCCCTTCACCCTTCCCTCATGGCCCGCGCGTTCGATGAGGAGCAGGGCCAAGGCGGCGGCGAGGGCGAGGAACGGTCCCGCGGGCGCCCCGCGATCGTTGCCGATGAGGATGAGACCGAAGAGCCCGAGGCCGGCCCAGGCGGTGAGCGCCGCCATTTCGAGGGCCCGGAACAGGCTCGTCTCCAGGGAGCCGAAGCGGTCCGCGGCTCGCCGGGCCGAGCCGAAGATGGCGATGATGAAGATGGTGGAGAGCGTTGCGCCCCATAGCGACGCGCCGCTTCCGGCCTTCAGTCCCGGGCCGGCCCACAGGGCCAGGGTGATCGAGGTTGCGACGGAGGCGCTGATCAGGAGACCCACCCGGCCGCGCAGCACCGCCATGGCGAGGATCGCGAGGTCGAGCAGCGCGACCATGCCGAAGAGCAGGGGCCACTGCTCGACATACTCCGGAGAACTCGCGAGGTAGATGCCGAAAAGGAAGGGCGTCAGGCCGCCGATGGCGCCGGTGAGCAGGACGCGATTGCTGTCCTCCTCCTTCGAGACCACGGGGAGCACGAGGTACAGGGCCCCGAAAACCGCGAAGACCACCACCGCGATCAACATGTTCGAGGGCGACATGAATTTCGAGAACCAGCCGACCTGGATGAGGAGCGTGCCGAGGAGGCCGAGCTCGAAGAGCCCCGGCCAGCGGCGCTTCACGCCCACCGCGAACAGGCCCAGGTTCAGGAGCAGGATGTAGGAGAAGAGCCCGACCGGGCGGTCCTGGCCGGTGGAGAGCGCTATGGGCGTGGCGAAGCCGCCGAGCAGGCCGAGCACCGCGGTGGGGAAGGCGTCGTAGCGGACCGCGAGCACGCAGGCGGTGATGGTGACGAACACCATGCCCGCAAAAGCCGCGGGCATGGAGATGAGGTCGTAGCGGGAGTGTCCGGCGAAGAACGCGATGTAGAGGATGGCGATGCCCGCGCCCGAGAGCGGGTTCGCGGTGCGCTCGTAGCCCTTGCGCAGGCCGAGTTCGGCGGCGACCAGCGCCCCGATTCCCCCCATGAGCATGAAGGCGAAGCGCAACTCCGGGGTCACCAGGCCCTGCTCGATGGTCCAGCGCGCGAAGAAGATCGCCGAGGCGATGAGGGCGATGCCGCCGACCCAGGCCGCGCCCTTGACGCCGAGCAGGCTCTCCCAGTCGATGGGTGGAGGAGGAGGCTCGACTTCGATCGGGGTCAGGGTCACCGGGGGTCGGGCCGGCGAAGGAGGCGGTGAGGGAGCCTTCGCGGCGGGAGCCGGGGACGGCGGCGCCGCGACCACGGGCGTGACTTCGGGGGGCGCGGCCGGGGGCGGCGCGGTGGGAGTCGCAATCGCCGCCGTGGCCGGCGTGGGGGGCTCGCCCGCCCTCTCCGCTTCCTTCGCGACCGCCACGGTCTGAGTGCGCAACCGTTCGACGAGCTTCTGGAGGGTCGCGAGCCGCGCCGCCGCCTCGTCGCGGTCGCTTTCCAGCCGCTTGATGCGGTCCGAAAGATCGCGGGTGCGGAGCAGGGCGAAGAACGCCATCACGAACGCGATGAAGGCGAGGAACATATGAGGGTGGGAGCCTACACGTTCCTCGATTCGCCCGCGGGGCGCGGGCCTACGAGCTCTTCTTGAACACGAACCGCTGGTAGAAGAAGGAGACGAGGACGAGGCCCGCCGCGAGTCCAAGGAAGGACAGGGCCTTGAAGATGCCGCCGAGGGCGGCGAGGTCGTACAGGAACACCTTGCCGACGGTGAGAATCAGGAACGCGAGCGAGAGGTGACGCAGCGGCCTCAGGTTCGAGAACACTCCGGCCATGAGGAGGCCTACCGCGTAGACCCCCCAGCCCACGGAGAAGGCGAGGTTGACCGCGTAGCCGTATTCGTCGTCGAGGGCGATGCGCGACCCGGTGGAGAAGAAGTCGAGAATCTCCAGGTTCACGAACCAGAACCCGAGCAGCAGGCCGATCAACGAGATGCCGCCGGCCAGGTACGAGATCCAGCGGTTCTTCGACGCGCGCCGGAGGATCGACTGGCCGGCCCAGCAGCAGGCGATGGTCGCTCCGTACGTGTACAGGATCCAGTTGAAGATCGGCCAACCGTGCTCCCCGTATCCGAGCACGGCGGGATTGAACAGGAGGCGAGCGCCGACGAGCGCGTACAGAGCCCCGGAGAAGACGGCGAGGGCCGGGTGCGCCAGCCGGCCGAAAAGCCAGGCCAGGGCGAGGGCCACGAGCGCCCATCCCAGGGTCACCCACTGCCGGTCGAACTGGATCCGGATGGCGAGGGCGAGGAGTCCGAGAGCCACGGAGGCGAAAAGGGTGAGATGGCGGACGCGAACCAGCGCGCCGCCCTCTTCGTCCTGCCCCGCGGCGAACCGCCGGGAGACCCCGCGCAGCGTCAACGCGACCACGCCGGCCAGCACCAGAGGGAGCGTGCCGATCAAAGCCGGCCCGAAGGCCGCCCGGAAGAGACCCTCGAGCGGGAAGAAGAACACGGGTCCGGCCATGGCTGAAGCCAGCCAGGGAGGCAGCACGTGTTTCCATCTCCCGAAGGGAACCCGGAGGGGCAGGAGGACGAAGGTCAGGTAGAGGACGGCGGTGAAGGCGAAGGCCATGCCGTGCTGATCGGGAGTCAGGTACGCGCGCTGCCAGAGATGGATGTGCAGGACGCTCGCTCCGAGCAGCATCGGGAGTTCGATCGTCCAGTCCGATCTCAGGACCGAGCCGATCACCACGAACACCTGGACGGTGAGGGCCAGCAGCAGGGGCCAGCCGGTGGACGAAAGGGCGAGAAAGTGAGGCCAGCCGGAGGAAGTGAGGTCCGAAGGCACCAGGGCGAGGAAGAGGCCGAGGATGCTGACCCAGCCCGAGACCTGGACCGCGATCTCGGCCTCGATGTCAACGGCCGTTCTCGCCTTCCTCCTGGCCAGAAGGACGAGGAGCAGCGACACCACGATCGGCCCGGCCAGATAGAAGATGAGGGTCGTCGCGTTGACCGCGCTGAAGAACCACGCCTGGGTCAGAACCACGAGGCCGGCGGAACAAAGGGCCACCGCGCCGACCAGGCGACCCTCGCGTCCCGAGATCTCGATGAGCAGAAGCCCGAGGGCGATGGCGAGCGCCAGGAAAGGTCCGACCGGCGCGCCGCGGTCATACCCCACCATCACGAGACCGAAGAGGAACAGGCCGCCGCCCGCCACCAGGGCGGCGCCCTCGAAGACCCGGAGTCCAAGGTCCTCCACCCGCCCGAAACGGGCGGCGACGCGGCGCGCCAGGCCGAAAATCGAGACGATGAAGATCGCGAACAGGGTCGAGCCCAGGAGCGACGCGCCCCGGTCCGCCTTGAGGCCCTGCAGCGCCCACCAGGCGAGGTTCAACGAAGTAAAGACCGCCGCGCCGCGCAGGAGCGTGCCCCGGCCGAAGAGCACGGCCACGGCCAGGACCGCGGCGTCGAGGGCGGCGATCATCGCGAACAGCAGCGGCCACTGGTCCACGTACTTCGCCGAGGTGGCCAGGAAGAAGACGAAGAGGAAGGGGGCCATGCCGCCGAGCGCGCTCACGCGAAGGATCTTCCGGTTCTCCGTGTCCCCCGCGGCCATGGGCAGGGCCAGATAGAAGAGCCCCATCACCAGGGCCACGCCGACCCCCGCGGGCATGTTCGCGGGCGACATGAAGCTCCAGAACCAGCGGATCTGAAGGGCGAGAGTCAGGGCGAGGCTGGGCCACAGGAGAACGAACCACCGGCCCCTCATGATCACGGCCAGGACACCCGCGTTGAGCAGCAGGGTGTAGGCGAACACACTCGCCGGCCGCTCCTCGCCGCTGACCAGGCCGAAGGCCGCGCCGAAACCGCCCGCGAGGCTCAGGACCGCGGGGGCGGAGGCACGGTAGCGAAGGGCCAGGAGGCCTCCCGCGATCGTGACCACGGCCATGGCGCCGAAGGCCGTGGGGGTGGAGATGAGGGCGTAGCGCGAGTGGGCGGCGAAGAACGCGATGTAGAGGAT
>DAORUA010000112.1:0-10193 GCA_035432945.1 Vicinamibacteria bacterium
CTGCTCAAGGTGGCGAGGCTCCGGACGTTCCGGCCTTTGACCGCCGAAGTGCTGGCCGATGTCGCGGTGTCGTCGGCCTTCTCGAGCCGGGCCGACCTGGAAGCGCGCGTCGAGGCCCTGGCGAATCCCCGTCCCGAGCCCACCCCCGCAGCCTTCGGCCCGCGCCCCTGGATGTTCGCGGCCGCCCTCCTCCTGCTCTGCGCCGCAGGCGCCCTCGCCTCCGAGCACGTCCACACGCTCACCGAAGAAGTGGGCCGCTTCCTGAGCCGCTAGCAACCCCTCACCGCACTACCCGCTCCGCAGTACGAGCGCTGGTAGTAGGTCCCATTCGCTCGCTAGGGTCGGGTCCATGATCAAGTGGACGTTTCTCGCCCTCAGCGCGGTCTTGCCGTTGACGTCGCCCGCCGCGGCTGCCGTCCTCGCGGATGAGGAATCGGCGCAGACCATCCTCAAGGTCCAGGACGAACGCGGGAAGCCCCTGGCGGGAGTCACGGTCAGGGTCGAGTCCGCCACCGGGACACCGCTCGCGAACGCCACCGTCTCGAACGATGGAACCGCCTCGGTGGCCAGGCTCCCGCGCGGGCGTCATCGCGTGGTGGTTTCGGACTCCACCGGCGAGATCGGCCTTGCGGTGCTGGTGATCGGCGAATCGGCGGATGCCGCGGTCGTCACCCTGAAGGGCGGGGCGGCCGGTTCCGCGCACTTCAGCGAGGATGTCCTGGTGAGCGCCGAGGCCGGCACCGCCCAGGAAGCCGCGCGCACCCCCCAGTCGACCAACGCCATCTCGAAGGACGAGATCGACGGCCGGGCCAAGGTGAGCCTGGCCGAGATCGGCAATCGCGAGGCCGGCCTTTACTGGCAGCGCACCTCGCCCACCATGGGCGCGATCTTCATCCGGGGCCTCACCGGCGCCAAGGTGAATCTCTTCATCGACGGTGTCCGCTTCTCGAACGCGGCCGCGCGGGGAGGCGTCAACACCTTTCTGAATCTCCTCGATCCCTCGCTGATCGAGTCTGCCGAAGTGACCCGCGGTCCGTCGAGCGCGCAATACGGATCCGACGCCATGGGCGGCAGCGTCCAGTTGTATTCCAAGGCGCCGGTCTTTTCGAGCGCGGGTTCGGTCTTCTCCGGCCGCGCCTCGCTGTCGGCCGGATCCGCGGACCGGAGCGGGGGAGCCGAGGCCACGGTGTCCTGGTCGACGCCGATCTTCTCGCTGGTGGCCGCGGGCACGGGCCGGAAGGTGGGCGACATTCGAACCGGCGACGGCATCGACTCTCACCATGCGGTCACGCGCTTCTTCGGCGTTCCTTCGTCTGCCGTTCAGGACGACCGCCTTCCCGACACGAGCTTCGACCAGTACGGCGGGTCGGTTCGCGCCGCCTGGTCGGCCTCCCCGAACGTCCGGTTCTTCGGAACCTACCTGCGCGGCCAGATCGACGGCTCGAAGCGCTACGACCAGCTCCTTGGAGGCGACGGCAACCTGATCGCCGACGTGCGGGATCTCAAGGTGGACATCGCCACCGTGCGCTACGAGCATCTGAATCCGGGTTTCGCTGATCTGCTCAGCGTGTCGTATTCCTTCAACGCCCAGTTCGAGGAACGCGTGAACCAGGGCGGCAACGGCAACCCCGCCGCTGCCATCAACCACGAGCCGGAACGAACCACCACGAACGCCATTCAGATCCGGGCCCAGAAAGCGTTTGGATCGCACACCCTCTCGGCCGGCGGCGACTTCTCGTTCGAGGAGGTGACTGGGGTTTCGGTCGCGGAGAACGCGACCACCGGCGCCACCACGGTTCGACGGGGCCGGGTTCCGGATGGCGCGCAGTACCGTGGCGGCGGGATCTATGTTCAGGACTCCTTCGACCCGTCTCCCAAGGCCCATCTGGTGGGCGCGGTGCGCGCTTCCTTCGCCCGGTACGAGTCGTTCGCGGCGACGGCCCCAGTGGTGAACGGCCAGCCCCTCTGGCCCGATGACAAGCTGAACGCCTCTTCGGTGACCTTCCGCCTGGGCGCCACGTATGAACTGGCGGACGGGCTTCGCGCCATCGCGCACGTCGGCCGAGGCTTCCGCGCGCCTCACATCACCGACCTCGCCACCCTGGGACTCACGGGAGCGGGCTTCGAGGCCTCCTACGACTCCGTGGCGCCGCTCGGGGCCTCGATCGGAACCACCGCGGATGCGGCCGCGCTGTCGACCGGCCGCAGCGTCGCGGTGCTGGAGCCCGAGACGAGCCTCACCTGGGAATTCGGCTTCCACCTGAACCGCGGGCCGATCGAGACCCGCAATACCGTCTTCTGGAACGACATCAAGGGCAACATCGAGAAGTACTCCGCGATCCTGCCCCCGGGCTCGGTCGGGAAATTCATCGGCAGCGAGGTGATCACGTCGCAGCTCCCGAACGGGGTGGTGTTCGTGAGCCTGTCCCCGAACCCCGTCCTGATCCGGGCGAACCAGGAGAACTCGCGCATCTTCGGGATCGAGCACGAGGCGAACGTGAAGGTCTCGAACTCCCTCTCGTTGCGGACGTCCGCGACCTACCTGCACGCCGAGCTGACCTCGACGGGCGAGCCCCCCAACATCGAAGGCGGCACGCCGAATCCCGATGCGTGGATAGCCCTGCGGTGGACCTCGAAATCCAAGGCCCTCTACGTCGAGCCGTATGCGCATCTCGCGGCCGAGCAGAAGCGCCTCTCCACCCTCGACCTCGGGGACCGCCGGACCGGCGCCTCGCGTTCGAGGAGCAGCATCACCTCTTTCTTCAACAACGGAGCGAAGGCGCGCGGCTACACGTCCCCGGGAGCCGACGGGCGTTTCGGGACCGCGGACGACACCCTCATCGCTACCGGCGAGACCCTCCCCCAGATCATCACCCGGGTGCTCGGGCCTTCCGGGGCCACGAACTCGCTGTACACCACCGTCCATGGCTACCAGGTCTTCGGCGTTCGCGCGGGGTGGACCATCGCGAAGCGCCACCAGATCACCATCGACTTCGACAACCTCACCGACCAGAACTACCGCGGACCGAGCTGGGGCATGGATGCTTCCGGCCGCAACGTCTTCGCCCGTTACTCGGTGAAGTTTTAGAGCGCCCTGGCCCGCCGCGGTATCATCGGGCCTTCAAGACGAGGTTTAAGATGATGCGTTCGCTTCGAGTTATCGGCTCTTCCTGCGCGCTGGGCGCGATCCTGTCTGCCGCCATTCCCGCGGCGGTCCTGGCCCAGGCGGAGGCCCCGCCCCGCCCGTTTCTTCGCCAGGCCATCGGCCTGACCGACGCGCAGCTCGCCGCGCTCGAAAAGGGCGAGGCCGTGATCAAGCAGCTCACGACCACCGAAAAGGCCGAGGTCGCGGCTTTCGGGGTGGTGAAGGTCAAGGGCACGCAGGACGCCTTCCTGCAGAAGATCAAGCAGATCCATGTCTTCCGCAAGGTGCCGGAGGTCCTCCAGATAGGACGGTTCTCCGCGGTGCCCACGGTCGCGGACCTCCAGGGTCTGACCTGGGAGCCCGCCGACCTTGACGCGCTGAAGCGCTGCAAGCCCGGCCAGTGCGACGTCAAGATCGGCACCGCCGGGCTGGAGCGCCTTCAGAAGGAGATCGACTGGCCCGCGAAGGACGCCCCGGCCAAGGCCGAGGCCCTGATCAAGGACCAGCTGATCGCCCACGTGAAGGCGTACATGGCCGGCGGGACCGCGGCCATGGGTCAGATCGTCGACAAGAAGCAGCCCAAGGCCCTGTCCGAGGAGTTCCGCGCTCTCCTGAGGAACTCGCCGTACCTGCCCGCGTACATCCCGGAGTTCAACCAGTACCTGGAGGACTATCCAAACGGGAAGCTCGCGGGCGCGGAAGACGTCTTGTACTGGACGAAGGACAACTTCGGCCTCAAGCCGGTGGTCTCGATCACTCACGCCACCTTCTGGAAGCGGACGGGTCCGCAGGCGGGAACCATCGTCGCCCTGAAGACCCTTTACGCCAGCCACTTCTTCAACGCCTCCCTCGAGATGATCGTCGCGGTCGACACGCCGGACCGCACGGGCTTCTACCTGATGAACCTCTATCGCACGCGGATCGATCCGCCCACGGGAATGCTCTCCGGCGTCCTCATGGGCCGGGTGAAGAGCGGCGTCGAGCAGGGCGTAAGGGAGAACCTCAAGACCGCGAAAGCGCGGATGGAAGGCAAGTAGCCGCGATTCGAGACCACGGAGGCCTCAAGAAAGACCATGAACAGGAAAACCCTTCTGCTCGGCGCCGCGCTCTTCCTGCCCATCGCGAGCCCCGCGCCCGCCCAGGCTCCCGGCCCGGTCCCCCAACCGGCCCAGATCGTGACCAAGGACGACCTGGACGCGCTCGTCGCCATCGCGCGCAAGGACACGCTCGCCCACAAGGCCGACCTCGTGGCCAAGAACATGGTTCTCGACGGTTCCCAGGCCGGGGCGTTCTGGCCGCTCTACAAGCAGTACGAGGCGGAGCGGCAGTCGGTGGGCAACGAGCGCTTCGCCATCATCGGGGACCTGGTTGACCGCTATGGCGTGCTCGACGACGCGCAGGCGAAAAGCCTCGTCGAAAGGTCATTTGCGAACGAGGCCAGGCGCCTGGCCGTGGAGAAGAAGTACAAGGACGAGATGCTCAAGGTGCTTCCGGCGAAACTGGTCGCCCGTTTCTTTCAGGTCGACCGGCGCATCAACATGCTGATCGACCTCACCCTGTCGGCGAAGATCCCGCTGGTCCAGTAGCCGGACCCGCTCGTCACTTCACCTCGGGGATGAACTTGAACTCGTAGGGGTTCTTCCCGCGGGTGCCCTTGATCTTGCGCTTGGGCAGCTTGACCTTCTCCCGGGGCGCGGTCTTGTAGGGGATCCGGCTCAGGATATGGGTGATGAGGTTGAGGCGGGCGCGCTCCTTGTCGTCGGACTTCGCCACGTACCAGGGCGCCCACGCCGTATCCGTCGCCGCGAACATGTCGTCCCGCGCCACCGTGTAGTCGTCCCACCGGTCGTAGGACTTGATGTCGAGGGGGGAGAGCTTCCAGATCTTCCGGGGATCGGTGATCCTGCCCTTCAGGCGCCTGGTCTGCTCGTCCGGGCTCACCTCGAGCCAGTACTTGAAGAGGAGGATGCCGGAGGCGACCATGACCTTCTCGGTCTGCGGCGCGAGGTCGAGGAATCCCTTGACCTGCGCCTCGGTGGCGTATCCCATCACCCGCTCGACCCCCGCGCGGTTGTACCAGCTCCGATCGAAGATGACGACCTCCCCGGCCGCGGGAAGGTGCGGCAGGTAGCGCTGAATGTACATCTGCGATTTCTCGCGTTCGGAGGGGGCTTGGAGGGCGATCACGCGGAAGACCCGCGGGCTCACGCGCTCGGTCAGGGCCTTGATGACGCCGCCCTTGCCCGCGGTGTCGCGTCCCTCGAAGATGATGCAGATCTTGAGTCCCTTGTGCTTGACCCACTCCTGGAGCCTCACGAGTTCCCCGTGCAGCTTCTTCATCCTGCGCGCGTACTCCTTGCCGGAGAGTTCCTCGCCGGGGGCCGCCGGGTTCTTCGGCTTGGCGGCCTTTCCCGTCTCGCCCTTGCTCCCTTGTTCGTCCTTCTTCTCCTTGCCCACGGCGGGTCTCCTTCCCAAGCGGTGCGGGCCTGATGCCCGACCGGCGCCAATATAGTCCGTTCCCGGGGCCGGCGGTGCCGAACTTGACGGAATGCCGGTCGCCGATGGGCGCCAGCGCGCGCGAGCGGGACCGCGGGAATGGCTCGGGCAGAAGCGGGGGAATACAATGCGGCCCATGACAAGGAAGATTGCCTCGTGGGCGTTGGTTGTCGTGATCGCCCTCTCCGCGGCCGGCTGCAGCGACGACGATCTCACCTCGCCTTCCGCGGTCATCGGCGGCGTGTGGAAGCTGCAGAGTCTCGAGATCCCCGGGCGGGGTCTCGTGCAGATTCCCGTGCCCGCGAACTACACCGCTGAATTCAAGGAAGGGGGTCTTCTGGCGGTCAAGGCCGACTGCAACTCGTGCTCCGGGACCTATTCGATCTCCGGCGAGTCCATGAAGATAAAAGCCATGGCCTGCACCACCGCATTTTGCGGCACCGCCTCCTTCGATACCGCGTTCCTCGCCGTCCTCAACAGCGCGAACACCTTCGAGGTGAGCGACGGCGAACTCACCATCAACTCGCTGCAGGGCATCGCCCGCTTCCGACGTTAGGGACGAGGGGTCAGGGGCGGGGCCTGACCCCGGCCCGCCGCAGCCGCTTCAGCGCGGCTTCGATGAAGCCCCATCCGGCGTGGCCGATTCCAGGCTCGTTCGTCTCGATGATCACCGCGTCCGCGGTCAGCACGTCCGCCCAGCTCACTCCCTGGACCATGTCCTCGGCGTCGTCCCCCATCGGCTGGTCCGGGCCGCCCGGCCGGTTGAAGTAGTACAGGAAGCCGCTTCGCGGCGCCACCATCCCGAGGTCCTCGATGATGGATATCGGCACCCTCCAGAAGCTGTCGCCCACCACCAGGAGTTTGGGCCGGAAGGCGCCGCCGCTGTCGTCGATGACGAGGTCGGGCCGGGGGAATCTCCAATCCGCGTGACCCACGTGCCAGGCGTTCAGGAGGTTCGCGCCATCCGCCTCCTGGTCTCTGGTGGAGGGCGCGTCGTCTTCGAGAATGGCGCGGTGACGCAGGTTGGCCAGCGGCCTTCCGAGCTGCCGTCCCAGCTCCTGCCAGGCCCGGCGCAGCACCACCGAGGCGGAATAGCGGTTCCAGTGGACACCGCCGGGGGGGAAGAGCGCGTGGGGCGAGCGAGCTTTTTCTTCTTCCAGAATGACGTGGCCGTCCACCACGTGAACGCCTTCGTTCCGCAGCATCGGGAGCATCCGCTCATAAGCCGTCGCGGGGCGTAGTGCCGCCGGACGCACGAAACCGTCGGGAAGGTATTCCGGGTAGATCGCGGCCTTGCTGGGCGAGATGAGGAAGATGAAAGCGGTCCCGCGTTGCGCCAGAGCGTCCTGGAGTTCCCGAAGTCCGCGGGCCGCCTTGAGGAGGTCCTCCTCGAGAAATGCGTCTATCCCATCGTAGGCGAGGACGTGGAGGTCCGTGTAGACCATCATCCGGTGGCCGAGGACCACACGGTCGGCCGCGTGGGAGGGCGACTCTCGGAACAGGGACAACCCGATCTGGTTGTCGGTTCGCACCGCGTGTCCACGGAACCCGATGTGATCGTCGAACCAGGCCTCGGCTTGAGACTGGAACTCGCCCCGCCACCAGCCGGCCGGGGTCAGCGGGGGCTTTCCCGGTTCCACCCGGACCCCGTTCAGCGCCACTTCCGGCACAAACCGGAATCTCATCTGCAGCCCGGGCAGGGCGAGCAGCAGCAGGAAGAGGCCGACGAGAAGAGACCGAGGCGGGCGCATGTCAGAAGCGGAAGTAGATGAACGGGTTGTACCCGGAGTTTGCGAGCGAGAAGAAAGAGAGCACGAAGAGCACGAGCCCGAGGGCCGTCGCGGGACGCAGGTGCAACTCATCCCGTCCGGTCGCCAGTTCGCGGATCCGGGCCATGCTCGGCAGCGCGGGCAGGAAGCAGATGAGGGCGGCGAGGACCATGGTGGCGAGCCCGCGATTGCTCAGTACGCGGGCCAGAAGAAGGGGCGGGTCTCCCTCGAGCGGTGTTCCCGCGACGAAGAGCCCGCCCATGAATGCAAGGGCACGCTCCAGGTCGGCGGCCCGGAAGATCGCCCATCCAAGGGTGACGAGAAGGAAGTTGATGGGGATCGTGACCAGCCGCGGCAGGCGCTCGGCCACCCGGCCCCAGAACCACCGGTCCAGGCTCAGGAACAGGCCCTGATAGGCGCCCCAGGCGACGAACGTCCAGGCCGCGCCGTGCCAGAGCCCGGAGACCAGGAACACGATCCACAGGTTGGCATAGACGCGGACCGGTCCCCGCCGGTTGCCCCCGAGCGGTATGTAGAGGTAGTCGCGCATGAAGCGGGAGAGCGAGATGTGCCAGCGCTGCCAGAACTCCGTGAAGCTGCGCGAGAGATAAGGCCGGTCGAAGTTCTCCAGGAACTCGATGCCGAACATGCGGGCGAGTCCGATGGCCATGTCGGAGTAGCCGGAGAAATCGAAGTAGATCTGGAAGCTGTAGGCCAGCACGCCGATCCACGCGACCGCGGGGTAGAGGCTCCCGGGGGGGGCATCGAACACGGCATCGGCGGCCTGGGCCAGGACGTTCGCGATCAGCACCTTCTTCGCGAGCCCAAGGCAGAACCGGCAGATCCCCGACAGAAAGCGGTCGGTGGTGTGCGTGCGCGCGAGCAACTGCCGGTCCACGTCGTGGTAGCGGACGATGGGTCCGGCGATCAGATGGGGAAAGACGCAGAGATAGAGGAGGCAGAGGCCGAAGGACGCTGCGGGCGCCGAGGCGCCGCGATAGACGTCCACGACGTAACTGATCTTGTGGAAGGTGAAGAAGGAGATGCCAAGGGGCAGAGCGATCGCGACCCACGGCTCGGCCTCGAAGCCGAGGGCCTGGGACAGGCGAGCGAACTGCTCGGCGGCGAAGGTCGCGTACTTGAACCAGCCGAGCAGGCCCAGGTTGAGAGTCAGGGAGGCGACCAGAAGGCGGGGGCGCCTGGAGGATCCGGGAGGCGCGGCCGCGATCGCGCGGCTGATCATCCAGTCGATCCATGCGGCGCCGACCAGAACCAGGACGAAGCGGGGCGCGCCCCAGGCGTAGAAGAAGAGGCTGGAGGCCAGGAGCACGCCATTCCGTCCCCGCGGCGGACAGAGGTAGTACGCCGCCAGGGTCAGGGGCAGGAATGCGAACAGGAAGATGAAGGAACTGAAGAGCAGAAGGCGGAGGATATGCGAGCCGGGGCCTTGCCGGCTCAGCGGTTCGAGACCAGCGGGAAGGCCACGGTCATGGTGACGCCTTCCGGATCGCGGCGGTTCGAAGCGTTCACGGTCGCCCGATGGAAGTCGGCGATGGCGCGCACGATGGTGAGGCCCAGACCGAGGTGGACCTTCCCCGTGCCGTCGGCCGGCCGCGACGAGATCATCGAGTCGAACACCTTGTCCGCCACGTCGTCCGGGAGCGTCGGGCCCTCGTTGCTCACGGTCAGGAAGGCGAGGCCCAGGCCGCGGGCCAGGCGGACTTCCACCCGGGTGCCCGCGCGCGCGAAGTCGAGCGCGTTCTCGACCAGCTTGTCGAGGAGCTGGGCGACGAGATCGGGCGCGCCGTCGAGACGCATCGGGCGGCCGCCGTCGTCGAGGGTGAATTCGATGGTCCTTCCTGGGTTCGCGAGGCCGTAGCCCTCGACGCATCCCTTGACCACGCGCGCGAGGTCGAAGGTCTCGCGATCGCTGGTGGCGAGGGTCTGCTCGAGTCTCGAAGCCTCGGTCATGCGCTGGACGATGGTCACGAGGCGAGAGAGCCCTTCGTCGGCGCGATCGAGGTAGACCCCTGCGGGCGCGGGAATGGAGTGCAGGCGGAGGTTGTCGAGCGAGGAGCGAACCACGGCCACCGGCGTGCGGATCTCGTGCGAGAGCCGGCTGCGCAACTCCTCGAGATAGTCCGTGTACTGCTGTTGCCGCTCGAGCATGGAGCCGAAACTGCGCGACAGGTCGCCGATCTCGTCCCGGGCCGAAGCCTGAGGGATCTCCCCCTTGACCCGGCCGTGACCATCGATGGCCCGCTCCACCGCGTCCCGCAGGCGCCGGATGCGGAAGGACACCCCGGTCGCGAAGGCGAGGAGGGCGAGCGCGCCGAAGAGAACCGCGAAGGCGATGGAGAAGAACAGGCGCTCGAACGCGCGGTTCCGCGCCGCCAGGGTCTCGTTCGTGGTTTCCTCCGCAACGACCGCGCCTACCACCTTGCCCTCGCTCCAGACCGGTTCCGCCGCGGAAAGCACCACCGCCCGCCCGTCCAGGGTGCGGCGGCGCCAGTGCGCGCTCGCTCCGCCGAGCGCCTGGGTGATCTCGGCGCCCTCCAGTTGAAGGGCGTCGGGCCCCGCGTCGGTGAAGTCCTCGGTGGGCTCGACGAGAATGGAACCGTAGATGGGCCGGAGCGTCATGACCAGGCTCTGGCGCCAGGTCGGGGGAGGCTGAGGAATGCGGCCACCCTGCAGGGTCCCGGCCTGCGCGAGGACCCGACCTCCGCGGTCGAGAACCCACAAGCGCGATCGCGCGCGGCCCAGGCCCTGGGCGATGGCCGCGA
>DAORUA010000113.1:0-10162 GCA_035432945.1 Vicinamibacteria bacterium
TGTGGATCGGCTCGCGCGGCGGCGGACTGATGCGTTACCGCGCGGGCCGGTTCGCGGCCATCGGGACCCGGCAGGGGCTCTTCGACGACTCCGTGTTCGCGGTGCTGGAGGACGGTGCGGGACGGATGTGGATGAGCTCCAACAAGGGAATCTTCCGCGCCCAGAAGGCCGAGATCGAGGAAGCGATGGACGGGAAGCGGGCGCTCGTGACGTCGGTCGCCTATGGAACCGCGGACGGAATGAAGAGCGCCGAAGGCAACGGCAGTTCCTCCTCCGGCCTCGCGGCGCGGAACGGGATGTTGTGGTTCGGAACGATCGGCGGCGCGATTCAGATCGACCCAAAGCACCTGTCGCCAAACGCCGTGAGCCCGGAGGTCCACATCGAGGAGGTCCTGCTGGACGGCCGGACCCTGGACGGTGGAGCGACAGGAGCGTGGTCGCCGGACACGCGCGCGATCGAGCTTCACTACACCGCTCCGAGCTTCCTGGTGCCCGACCGGGTGGCCTTTAGGTACAGGCTCGAAGGGTACGACGCCGACTGGGTGAACGCGGGGCCGCGGCGAACCGCCTACTACACCCAGGTTCCCCATGGCCGCTACCGGTTTCGCGTGATCGCGAGCAACGACTCCGGCCTGTGGAACGAGACCGGCGCCTCCCTCCACTTCGAGGTCGCCCCGCGTCTTCGCGAGACCGCGGGCTTCCGTTTCGGCCTCGCTCTCCTGCTCGCCGCCGTCCTCTACGGCGCCCATCGCCTCCGCCTCGTTCGGCTCCGCCGCCGCGAACGGGAACTCGTCGCGGTCGTGGAAGAACGCACGCGCAGCCTGAAGGAAGAGAAGGAACGCACGGAGGCGGCGCTTCTGGACGCGCAGCAGGCGCGCACCGAGGCCGAGTCGGCCAACCGCACCAAGAGCGCCTTCCTCGCCACCATGAGCCATGAACTGCGCACCCCCCTGAACGCGGTCCTTGGTTTCGCCCAGCTCATGCGGCGGCGGGCGGCGCGCGATACCGAGGACCTCGAGCACCTCGGCATCATCGGCCGCAGCGGCGAACACCTCCTGGGGCTCATCAACGATGTTCTCTCGCTCTCCCGGATCGAGGCGGGCACGGTGGGGCTCTCACCCACCACCTTCGAGCCCCGCTCCATGCTGGAAGGCCTCATCCAGATGCTGGGAGTGCGCGCCCGGGCCAAGGGCCTGCGCCTGGTGCTCGCGACGGGAACGGACCTGCCCGAGGCGGTGGTGGGCGACGAGGGCAAGGTGCGCCAGGTCCTCCTGAATCTCCTCACCAACGCCATCAAGTTCACCTCGCAGGGTGTGGTGACCCTGGGCGCGACCTGGTCTAGGGGGGAGATGCGGTTCACCGTCCTCGACCAGGGCCCCGGCCTCACCTCCGCCGAACTCTCCACTCTGTTCCAGCCCTTCGTGCAGACCGAGGCGGGACGGAAATCCGGGGAGGGCACCGGCCTCGGCCTCACCATCAGCCGGAGTTTCGCGCGCCTGATGGAGGGCGACATCACGGTCGCGAGCCGGCCCGGAGAAGGCACCACGTTCACCGTGACCCTGCCTCTGCCCGAGGCTGGTCCGGGAGCCACCGCCCGCCATCGGGAGGATCGCCGCCAGGTCATGGGCTTCGCGCCCTCGGACCGGCAGCCCCTGATCCTGATCGTGGACGACGTCCGGGAGAACCGCCTGCTCCTCACCCGCCAGATGAGGGCCGTGGGCTTCCAGACCAGCGAGGCCGCGGACGGGGCGGCCGCGGTCGAGCGCTGGAAGGCCGATCACCCCGAGCTGATCCTCATGGACGTGCGCATGACCGGCATGGACGGGCTCCAGGCGACACGCGCGATCCGCGCCGCCGAAGCGGCCCGACGCGAAAGCCGGGCGGTGAAGATCATCGCGCTTTCCGCGAGCGTGCTCGACGATGAGATTCACGGCATCCGCTCCGCCGGCTGCGACGACTTCCTGCCCAAGCCCTTCCGCGAAGGCGCGCTCTTCGACAAGGTCGCGCAGCTCCTCGACCTGCGCCTCATCTTCGAGGATCGCGCTCCCGCCGGGGAGAGCGACTCCCCCGGGGGCGCCCTGACCGCGGAGCGGCTCGCCTGCGTGTCCGGCCCCGCCCGGGAGCGCCTCCGCGAGGCGGTCAGGCTCGGCGACGATCAGCTGGCCAGGAACGCCATCGACTCGATCCGGAACGAGGACCCCGAGCTCGCCGCCGCGCTGGCCGAGGCCCTGGCCGATTTCCGCTTCGACACCCTGCTCCGGATCGTCGAGAACACGTCGTCATGACCGGCGACATCCTCGTGGTCGACGACAACCCCAACAACCTCGCGGTGCTGGTGGGCCTCCTTCGCTCGAGCGGGTACCAGGCCCGGGTGGCGAACAGCGGTCGCGGGGCCCTGGGAGCGATCCACGCCCGCGCGCCCGAGCTCGTCCTCCTCGACATCAACATGCCCGACCTCGACGGCTACGAGGTCTGCCGTGAACTGAAGAGCAACCCGAAGACGAGCGCCATCCCCGTCCTGTTCATCAGCGCTCTCGACGACCCCATCGACAAGGTCCGGGCCTTCGCCGCGGGCGGCGTCGACTACATCCAGAAGCCCTTCCAGGCGGAGGAGGTCCTGGCCCGGGTGGAGAGTCACCTCAAGATCCGGAGGCTCCAGCAGGACCTCGAGGCCCACGCGGCCCGGCTCGAGGAGGCGCTCGCAAGCCTGGCCGAAGTGAGCGTGACCGATCCCCTGACCGGGCTGCGCAACCGCCGGTACCTGATCGACCGGATCGACGACGACGCCGCCCAGAGCCTCGACCCGCGCGCGAACCCGGGCGATCTGCTCTTCTTCATGATCGACCTCGACCATTTCAAGGCCGTCAACGACCGGCACGGCCACGCCAAAGGGGATGCGGTGCTGGTGGAATTCGCGCGGCGGCTGCGCCTGGTCTTCCGGGCCTCCGACCACCTCGTCCGCTGGGGCGGCGAGGAGTTCCTGGTGGTGGTCCGATTCCAGGCCCGGACCCGCGCCGAGGACCTGGCCGAACGCGTGCGCGCGACTCTCGCCCATGAAGAGATCCAGCTCGCCGACGGAACGCGGATCGCCGCCACCTGCTCGATCGGATTCGCCTGCTTCCCCTTCCTCGCCGGGTATCCCGCCGCCCTGCGGTGGCAGGACGTTCTCGAACTCGCGGACGTCGCTCTGTACGCGGCGAAGCGGGCGGGCCGCAACTGCTGGGTGGGACTGGCGACTCCGGCCGGGGGCCTGTCCGACCAGGCGATCGCGGCGCTCACGTCGGATCCCTCGGGTGCTGCGGTAAGGGGACTCCTGCGGGTCTCCTCGTCCGCGGAGCCCGAGCGGGTGCGGGAGGCGCTCCGGCCCGGGAAGGACTGATCGGGCGTTCAGGTTGGGCCGCGCGAGTCGGCGTTTGGGGGGTGCTTCTACGACTGCGGCCGGAACAGGAAGAAGTCGTGGACCGCGCGGGAGAGCTGCGCGATCACTCGCTCTCGATCGGCCACCGGCTTCGTGGACTCCTTGACGAAGACCGAGATCGCCACGTGGCCGGCGCCGCCGGGCAGGGTGAGAATCCCCACGTCGTTCGTGGTGCCGCCGATCGTCCCGGTCTTGTGGGCCACGATCGCTCCATCGGGGAGCAGGCCCTTGAGCCGGTGCTCTCCGGTCTGACAGCGGCGCATGATGTCGAGCAGCAGTTCGGCGGTCTCCGGTTTGTGCAGGCTCTTGTGGTGGATCTTCGTCAGCAGGTCCACCATCGCGTCGGGGGTGGAGGTGTCGCGCGGATCCTTGTCGAAAGCGTCGGCCGCGGCTTTGCGGTCGGCCTCCGGCACGGCTTCGAAGAGCGGACCCCACAGGGCCTGCGACCACTCCCCCGCAGGCGGCAGGGACTTGAGCCCCAGCCAGTCGGCGATCAGGTTCACGGTGGGCCGGCTCACGTCGATTCCATCAAGGCCAAGAGCCTTCATGCGCGCGGTCACCGATGCTCCGCCGCCCGCGCGTTCGAGGACCAGGTCCGTGGCCGAGTTGTCGCTGATCAGAAGCATCAGCTCCAGGAGGTTGCGCAGCGACAGGGCCACCCCAGGCTTGTTGAAGAGATCCCCGAGGGTGCCGCTGCCCGGGTGCAGGTCGGAAGGCCTCAGCGTCACCATCTGGTCGAGGGTCAACTCGCCCGCGTCCACGCGCCGCAACAGTTCGACGGCGATCGGGACCTTGTAGGAACTCGCCATGGGGAAACGCTCGCCTCCGCGGAGGGAGATCCTCCGTCCGCTCTCGAGGTGATGCGCGGCAACACCGACCACACCGCCCGAGCCCGTGGACAGTCTCTCGATCTCGCGGGCCAGGCTCTCGACACCCGCGTCACCGGAGGGATCGATCTTCATCGCGGACACGCGGCCCGGTCCGGACAGGGCTCGGCCCGGGGTCGCGTCGGTGGGCTCGCCATCCCGGAGGACGGCGACGCCGTTCACGAGCACGTGCCGCATCCCTGTGGAGTATTGATGCGGCTTCTCGAACGTGGCCTTGTCGGCGATCGTCTTGGGGTCGAAGACCACCACGTCCGCGAACATCCCTTCCTTGAGCAGTCCGCGCCGGTCGAGGCCCAGCGTCTCCGCCGGGAAGCCCGAGAGCTTTCTCACCGCCTCCTGGAGCGTGATCACCTTCTCGTCGCGCACGTACTTGCCGAGCAGGCGCGAGAAGTTGCCGTAGGCGCGCGGATGGGTGGACGAGCGGAGGAAGACTCCTTCCGTCGCCATCGAGGCCGCGTCCGACCCGAACGAGACCCACGGAAGTTTGATCTGCTTCCGCACGTTCTCCTCGGACATCAGGAAATAGACCACGCCGACCCGGGACCGATCCTCGCGCACCAGGTCCATCACCGTCTCCGGCCATTCCTGGCCGCGCGCCTTCGCCACCTCGGTGAGCGTCTTGCCGGTGAGGGGCTTGAGCGCGTCGTTGCGGAAACCGACGAGCAGGATGTTGTCGGTGGTTCCCGCGGCGAGGCACAGGTTCTCCCAGGCCGTGGCCGCGCGGGTCATCTCGTCCCTGATGCGCTGTCGCGTCGGCGCGTCGGCGAGGCGCTCGAAGAGAGCGTCATAGCCGCCCTCGAGCGCCCACGGGGGCATGCACGCGTCGAAACCGGTGGCGCCCGCGGTGTAGGTGTACATATCGGCGGTGATCTTCACCCCCGCCTTCCGCGCCGCCTCGATCTTCGCGATGGCCGCGTCGAGCTTTCCCCAGTTCGACTTGCCGCCCGCCTTGAGGTGGTAGATCTCGACGGGAAGCGACGCTTCCCTGGCGATGCGGATCATCTCGTCGATCGCTTCGAGGAACCGGTCGCCCTCGCTGCGCATGTGGGCGATGAACTTGCCCTGGTAGCGCGACGCCACCTTCGAGAGTTCGATCAGTTCCTCGGTCTTCGCGTACTGGGCGGGGGTGTAGATGAGCGCGGAGGTGACGCCGAGGGCGCCTTCCTCCATGGCGACCCGCACCAGCTCCTTCATCCGCTCGAGCTCTTCCGTGGTGGGAGGCCGGTTCTCGAAGCCGATGACGTGCTCGCGCACGGTCGCGGCGCTCACGAAGGAGGCGACGTTCGGAGCGATCCCCCGCCCTTCGAGGTGCTGAAGGTACTCACCGAGCGTCGTCCAGGGCATGTCGTACTTGAAGTCCCCCATCCGCAGCGCCCGGTAGGCCTTCATCGCCCCCGACAGCGGCCCCATCGAACCTTCGCCGAAGATCTGGGTGGTGACGCCCTGCCGGATTTCGCCCTGCGAGCGCGAATCCGTGATCAGGGACGTCTCGGAGTGGGAAAGCATGTTGATGAAGCCCGGGGCCACGGCGAGGCCGGTGGCCTCTACCGTGGTGCGCGCGGCGGCGCCCGGGAGCGAACCGATGGCCACCACGCGGTCGCCGCGGATGCCCACGTCGGCCCGGCGGGGCGGACCCCCGGTTCCGTCGTAGACCGTGCCGCCCTTGATGAGGACATCGTAGGGAACGTCGGCGGCGCTCACGGGAAGGGTCAGGCCGAGAAGGAGAGAAGTCAGGATCACGCGCATGAGGGGACCGTACACGGCTGCGGCTCCCGCTTCAACCGGCGGACCTTTACAATCGATCCGTGAACCGACGCCGATTCTCCCGGGGACTCGCCCTTCTGGCTCTCACCCCGTCCCTTCCCGCCTTCGCCCAGACCGCGCCGCCGCTGCGGACGAACGCCGGGCGTCTCCGCAAGCGTCTCGAGGACCTGAGCGTCTTCGGACGGCCGGCGGGGGGGACGTTCGCGGACGGCGTGAGCCGCACCGGATTCTCCGATGCCGACGTCGAGGCGCACGCCTGGCTTCAGCGGGAGATGCGCACGATCGGTCTCGAACCGAAGGTGGACGCGGCCGGCAACGTCTCGGCGCTGCGTGCCGGGACCGTCCCCGGCCTCGCGCCGATCCTCTTCGGCTCGCACATCGACTCGGTGCGGGGCGGCGGGAACTTCGACGGAGACGTGGGCTCGATGTCGTCCCTCGAAGTCATGGCCACCCTGATCGAGAAGAAGGTCGCGACCCGGCATCCTCTCGAATACGTGGTCTGGGCGGCCGAGGAATCGAACTTCGGAAGCGGCCTCCACGGCAGCCGGATGGCCGCGGGCCTGATCGAGGAGGGCGAGTTCGAACGGGTGCAGAACGGGGTTACCAAGCGCGAGGCCATGAAGAGGCTGGGCGGCGATGCTTCGCGCATCGCGGAGGCCCGGCGCGCCCGGGGATCGTTCCACGCCTATCTCGAACTCCACATCGAGCAGGGCGGCAAGCTCGATCGCGCCGGAGTGCCCATCGGGGTGGTCGAGGGCATCGTCACCATCGACGACTACGACGTCCACGTGCGCGGCTTCGCGAACCACGCGGGCACCACGCCCATGGCGGAGAGACGCGACGCCCTGGTCGCGGCGTCGCAGATCGTCCAGGCCGTGCAGCAGATCGCGAACGGTGAGGCGGGCGCGCAGGTCGGCACCGTCGGCCAGATGACGGTGAGGCCCAACGCGCCCAACGTGGTCCCGGGCGATGTCGAAATGACCGTCGAGTTCCGCGACCTCGATGGAGCGAAGGTGGCGAGGCTCGGCGCCGCGCTCAAAGAGCGATGCGCTCAGATCGCGAAGGCCTCGAACACCGAGGTGGAGGTCGTCTTCACCAGCCGGCACGAGGGCGCCCGCGCCACCCCGTCCATCCAGGCCGCGATCGAGAAGGCCGCGGCTTCGCTCTCGCTCAACTCGATGCGGCTCCCGAGCGGCGCCGGCCACGACGCCCAGGCCATCGCGACCCTCGGGCCCATGGGCATGATCTTCGTGCCCAGCGTCGCCGGCATCTCGCACTCGCCGCGCGAGCTTTCCCGGTGGAACGAGATCGCCCAGGGCGCGGACGTCCTGATGGCGACCATCCTGGAACTCGACGCGAGCGCGCCCTGGACACCCGGGCGGTGATCTCCGGGGGACCCGGTTCGGGGGCGGGCCTCGAGCTGGATGCGCTCGAGCGCCGCAGCCTCCTGCGCGCCGCGCGGGAGGCGATCGCGGCCAGGCTCGCAAGCCAGAAGGCCTCGCTGCCACCCCTCGAAGGCGGCCTGGCCGCGGCCCGCGGGGCTTTTGTCACCCTCCGGCGCGCCTCGGACGGAGGCCTGCGTGGATGCGTGGGTCAACTGGAAGGGGACGCGCCGCTGCTCATGACCGTCGTCGACATGGCGGTGGCCGCGGCCGCGCGCGACGGCCGCTTCGACCCCGTGACCGCGGATGAACTCGTTTCGCTGCGGATCGAGATCTCGGTGCTTTCGCCGCTCGAGCCGATCCGGCCTTCCGAGGTGGAGGTAGGGCGCCACGGCCTGCTGGTGCGCCGTGGCGCCAGGCGCGGCGTGCTGCTGCCGCAGGTGCCGGTGGAGCAGGGCTGGGATCGCGAAACTTTCCTGGCCCACACCTGCGAGAAGGCCGGGTTGCCGCCCGACGCCTGGACACAGCCGGGAGTGGAGCTCCTGGGCTTCACCGCGACCGTGTTCGGCGAGGACGACTGAAAGCGACTGGTTTCTTCTGCGCCTAAGGAGTCAGTCCCGGCTCGTACTTGCCGATGAACTCCATGACCGACGAGGCTTCCACCATGTCCTTCGCGCGGAACCGGATGGAATGCGAACCGGTGCGCTCGAACATCGGCAGGTAGGCCAGGAGTTCAACCGGCATGTAGTTCTTGAAACTCACGTCGACGGTCAGGGGCCCGGCGGGACGATAGGCCTTGAAGTCCGCGCGGCGTCCGAGCGCCGCCTTCACCTGCCGGCCGATCAGGTCGGCGGATGCCTGGGGGGTAAGGGTCAGGGCCGAGTGAAAGCCGAGGTTCTTCTTGGTCTCGGCGGCCGCGATGCTGCCGATGACGCTCCTCACTTCCGCGATGGCCGCATCGTCGCCCGACATCATCACCACGGGCACGTTGAAGTGCCCGGCGATGGCGGCGTTCCACGAGCCTTCGGTTATCTCGACCCCGTTCAAAGCCACCCGGGTGAGGTTGGCGCTCGAGAACGTATGGGCGCGCACGCCCGCGGGGTTGTTGGTGGAGGCGTGATAGCCGATGAAGATCGCGGCGTCGAAAGTGCCGTCGATGCCCGCCATCATGCTCAACTTCCGCGGCCAGGAACGGACGATGCGGACGTCGCCGGGGAACTGCTCGATCAGCAGGTTCTCCCCGTTTCCGTGGGCGTCGGCCACCACGATCTCGGTGGCGCCCGACTCCCGGGCGGCCCCGACCGCGGCCATCGCCTCGCGGGTCATGAATTCGCGGAACCGGCCGTACTCGAAGCCCGCAGGCCCGAGTTGATCGCCGGTCACCGCGCCCGCGACGCCTTCCATGTCGACGGAGATGTGGACCTTCAGTTTCGGGGCCTGGGCCAGGGAGGGGGCGGGCTGCGCCACCGCGAAGGCCAGGACCAACAGGGTGAGAATCGAGCGAGGCATGCGCATCATGGAAGGTCTCCTGGAGAATCGGCCTCGAGCCGGGAGTTCGGCGTCCATGGCTCAGGCTCACCGCGAGTCTAAGTCCCGCTCGGGCTCTCGCACCGGAATCGGCGGACTAGAATTCAAGCAACGTCGTTCCGATGCGTCTCCATCGCCAGAGGTTTCAAACGAATGGTTCACCCCATCCTGTCGACACTCGTCTCGGTCACCCTTCTTTCGTCCACAGCGGCTGACACCGCGGCCCAGGCCCAGGCCGCCACGCCGCCCGTTCCCCGTTACCAGGACCTGGGGGCCTTCAGCCGCAAGGTCACCACGATCTCTCCGGAAGCCCAGGCCTACTTCGACCAGGGTCTTGCTTTCCTCTACGCGTTCAATCATGACGAGGCCATCCGCGCCTTCGGCCGCGCGAGCGAGCTCGACCCGAAATGCGCGATGGCGCTGTGGGGCCTGGCCCTTGCCAATGGGCCCCACATCAACAACATGGCGGTGCCGCCGGAACGGGAGAAGGCGGCCTTCGACGCCCTCTCGAAAGCCCGCGCCCTCGAATCGAGCCCGGTCGAGAAGACCCTGGTCGCCGCCCTGTCCGCCCGTTACGCGGATCCGCAACCCAGGGACCGAACCGCCCTCAATCAGGCCTATGCGAGCGCGATGCGCGCGGCCTGGAAGGCGTATCCCAGGGACGCGGACATCGGCGCGCTCTTCGCCGAGGCCCTCGCGAACCTCCGGCCGTGGGACCTCTGGCTTCCGGATGGGAAGCCCCAGCCGGGAACCGAGGAACTGGTGGCGGCGATCGAAGCCGTGCTTTCCATCGACCCCAAGCACCCCTTCGCCAACCACCTCATGATCCACGCGGTCGAGGCCTCGCACCACCCCGAGAAGGCCGACAAGGCAGCGAACGCCCTGCGCGACCTCCAGCCGGGTCTCGGCCACATGGTCCACATGCCGTCGCACATAGACGTTCGGCGCGGTCGGTGGCAGGAAGCGATCGTCGCCAACGCCAAGGCCATCGAGGCGGACCGCGCCTACACCGCGAAGGCCCCGGAGCAGGGCTTCTACCGGCTCTACATGTCCCACAACCATCACATGCTCACCTACGCCGCGATGATGACGGGCCAGAGCGCTCTCGCCCTGAAGACGATTCGCGAGATGGTGGCGGACATTCCGCTCCCCTTCTTCAAGGAAAACCCCTGGGCGGACGGCCT
>DAORUA010000114.1:0-10127 GCA_035432945.1 Vicinamibacteria bacterium
CGCCGAAGAGGGCGGCGCGGGGAGAAGCGAGCGCGAGGAGGGCGGTCATGCCCGCGGCGAGGGTGGCGCCCCACAAGCAGAAGATGACCCGGACCCCCATGGGGTCGTCGCTCGCCGCCTTGCCCAGGGCCACGAAGACCTGAGGAAGGGGGAGCTGGTAGCCCAGGACGAGTGTGTCGGCGTGGGCGAGTCGGGCGGCGGCGTCGCCGCCATGAATGGTCGGAAAGGCCGCGGCGAAGGCGATCCTCACCGCGGCGGCGAGGACGAGCGAGAGCCCGATCCAGATGCGGCTCTCCTGCGCGGAAGGCTTTCGAGGGGCGCCGGGCGTCACCGCGCGGATGCTATGCTTTTTTCTCCGCGACGGTTTCCCTTCCCGGACCTCACACGCTCTCGAATGAATGACATCGATGCCCGACTGGCGAACATGCTCGCCACCCGCGAGAGTTCCCGCGATCCGAAGGATTTCTTCCTCGACCTGGCCGATCTGGTGGCGCGCGGCGCCGCCGAGGCGTTCGGGCGCCAGGTCGACGAGATCGGGATTCTGATCGCCGGGACGGATGGCAAGTACCTGAGGTTCGTGGCCCCGCGGAAGCTGTGCGACCTGGGGACCATTCCCACCACCAAGCGGGACTCGATCGCGGTCGGCGTATTCACGCGGAAGACCGGCGAGGCCCACAACAACGTCCCCCTGGTGCGCCATGTGGCTTTCTTCGAGAGCGTGCGGGTGACCGAGAAGGTGATGCCCATCATGAAGATGGTGACCGTGCCCATCGTGGCCCAGGGACAGATCATCGGAGTCGCCCAGGTCAGCAAGAAGGGCGACACCCTCACCGAGGCCGGGCCCGACTTCAGCGGCGCCGACGTGCGGAAGGTGAGCGAGTACTTCGAGTCGAAGGCGGATTTCCTGGTGGCGGCCCGGCCCGAGCGCTTCTAGGAGCGCAGGAGCCCGGAGGCGCGAAGCGCCTTGCGGGTGAGGCCGCCGAGCGGCAGGGCGAGCGCCGCGGGAATGCGGTGGAACGCGGCGTCCGCGACGCCCTTCCGCCCGGCCAGGCGGGCCCTGAAGACCCGCGCATCGATGCGGTGGTGGGTGACCGCGTGCCTGAAGGCGGCCGCGGGTTCGGAGTCGACCTCGAGCGTCCCCCGGTAGCGATCGCGGAGGGTCTGCGTGGGGGCGTGCCTGAGCGGGAGGCCCCCATGGGGAAGCTCATACAGGCCGCCCATGAGGCCGCCCTCCTGATTCCGGGTCAGCAGGATCCGATCCCCGCGCTCGACCAGCGCCATCTCCACTACGGTGGGTATCGATGCCCGCCTCGGCTTGCCCTCGCTCCAGTGCAAGGGGCGGTGGCGGCCAAGGCACTGCGCGGCGATCGGGCAGATCTCGCAGCGAGGGGTCCTCGGCGTGCAGATCGTCGCTCCGAGTTCCATCATGGCTTCGTTCCAGGCGCCGGGCGACCGGGTGGAGAGGAGCGCCGCGGCCTTCTCCCGCGCCTCCGCCTCGCCCGGGTTCCGCACGGCGTGCAGTCTCGACAGCACGCGCCGCACGTTCCCGTCGACCACCGCGTTCGGCATCCCGTACGCGATCGAGGTCACGGCGCTCGCGGTGTAGCGGCCGACGCCCTTGAGGGTCATCGCGGCCTCGATGTCCTTCGGAAACTCCCCGCCGTGATTTTCGAGAAGCTGCCTTGCTGCGTGGCGCAGGTTCCGTGCCCGCGAGTAGTAGCCGAGGCCCGACCAGAGCGCGAGAACTTCGTCCTCGCGGGCGGCGGCGAGTGAAGTCGCGTCAGGGAAGCGCTTCAGGAAGCGCTCGTAGTAGGGAATCACGGTGGCGACGGTGGTCTGCTGGAGCATCATCTCGGAGACCCAGATCGCGTAGGCATCTCGGGTCCGTCGCCAGGGGAGAGGACGCTTCGAGCGAGAGAACCAGCGAAGCAGGGAGCGGCGCAGGGCCGTGATGTCCATCAGCGTCGTCCGATAACCACGCGGGGAATGGGAGCGAGATCGTCCAGGATGTCGACGGAGTTGAGTCCGGATTCGGCCAGCAAACGGGCCACGCGATCCGCCTGCCCCGCGCCGACCTCGAAGGCGAGGAGTCCTGAAGGATCGAGGTGGTCGTCGAGTTCTCCGATGATGGCCCGGTACGAGGAGAGGTCGTCCGACGCGTCCGCGAAGAGAGCGAGCGCGGGTTCATGGGCGCGCACTTCCTCGGGGAGGCTCGACTCGTCGGAGCGGGCGACGTAGGGCGGGTTGGAGACGATGGCGTCGAAGCCCTCTCCCGGGGCGATCGCATCGAGCCAGCGGGAGCGCCGCAGTTCGATGCGCGAGGCAAGGCCGAGCCGCTCCGCGTTCCGGCGCGCCACGTCGAGCGCATCCTCGGAGACGTCGACGGCCACGGCGCGAGCGGCCGGCAGTTCGCGAAGGAGGGACAGGGCGATGCAGCCCGACCCGGTTCCGATGTCGAGGAGGCGGGGAGCGGGAAGAGGGCGCAGACGCGCGGCCACCGCTTCGATCAGGGTCTCGGTGTCGGGGCGGGGAATGAGGACGGCGGGGGTGACGATGAACTCGTCGCGCCAGAAGGCGGCCGTGCCCAGGATGTACTGAATGGGCTCGTGGCGCTCGCGGCGGGCGAGGGCGGTCTCGAACCTCTCGGCCACCGCGGGCTCGACGGGTTCGTCGGCGCGACTCAACAGGGTCGCGCGATCGAAGCCGCTGACCCCGCGGAAGAGCATCTCGGCGTCGAGGCGGGGATTGGAGAAGGCGGCGAGACGCGTGACGGCGCTGGATATCAGGCGGGCAGGGGTCGGGAGGGACATCAGGAACCCGTGGCTAAGGATCCGGGAGAGGCGTCAGGAATCCGTGGCTGGATCCCGGCCTTCGCCGGGATACGCAGGGTGCTGATGTGCCATCAGCATCCTGCTAGTGCGCGGCTTGGACGCGTTCCGCCTGGTGGGTGGCGACGAGCTGGGAGATGAGAGCGTCGATGTCGCCCTCCATCGCGGTCTGCAGGGTGTGGAGAGTCAGACCGATCCGGTGGTCGGTCAGCCGGGACTGGGGGAAGTTGTAGGTCCGGATCTTCTCGGACCGATCGCCGGTGCCGACCTGGGACTTCCGGTTCTCCGCGATCTCCTTGTTCTGCTCGGCCTGGGCCACTTCGTACAGACGCGAGCGAAGGACCTTCATCGCCTTTTCGCGATTCTTGATCTGGCTCTTCTCGTCCTGGCAGGAGACCACGGTGTTGGTGGGCAGGTGGGTGATGCGCACCGCGGAGTAGGTGGTGTTGACGCTCTGACCGCCCGGGCCGGACGAGCAGAAGGTGTCGATGCGGATGTCCTTTGCCTCGATCTTCACGTCCACCTCTTCGGCTTCGGGCAGCACGGCCACCGTGATGGTCGAGGTGTGGATGCGCCCCTGGGCTTCGGTCGCGGGCACGCGCTGCACGCGGTGGACGCCGCTCTCGAAGCGCAGCTTCGAGTAGACCTTGTCGCCCTCGATCATGGCGATGACTTCCTTGATGCCGCCCGCACCCGCGCGGGAGATCGACACGATGTCGACCTTCCACTTGTGCCGCTCCGCGAAACGCTGGTACATGCGGAAGACTTCCTGGGCGAAGAGCGCCGCTTCGTCGCCGCCGGTTCCCGCGCGGATTTCGAGAATGACGTTCTTTTCGTCGTTCGGGTCCTTGGGAATGAGCAGGGGACCGATGGCGGCATCGGTCTCGTCGCGCTTCTTCTGAAGCTCCTTGAGCTCCTCGAGCGCCATGGCGCGCAGTTCCGGGTCGGCTTCCGCCTTCACCATCTCTTCGACGCCGGCGACCTCGGCGAGAAGACGTTTGTACTCGCCGAACATCTTCACCACCGGCCCGATGTCGGAGGCTTCCTTCGCGGTCCGGGTGATGCTGGAGACCGCGCCGCTCGTGGAGGCGAGGTGAAGCATCTCCGCCTCGAGGGCGTGGTGCCGGGTCTCGATTTCCTTCAGCTTCTCGAATGTGATGGCGTCCATGGTGTCAGGGTGCTTTCCAGGCTTCGTTCAGACGTTCAGGCGGCTATGCCCGCCTGGGAGCGTTTGAAGAACTGGAAGACCCCGGGCGGACGCTTGATTCCTGTGAGCTTCCGGGGAGCTAGGCGGTGGGTGCGGTGGCGCCGGCGCGCTTCGCGAACTTCTTGGTGAAGCGCTCGATCCGTCCGGCCGAGTCGACGAGGCGCTGCTTGCCCGTGAAGAAGGGATGGCAGGTCGAGCAGATTTCGACGCGGATCTCGGACTTGGTCGACCGGGTGGTCCAGTTGGCGCCGCAGGCGCAGTGGACCGGGGAGTCGTTGTACTTCGGATGAATGTCGGGCTTCATGGGTTTCGGGGATTTCCTTGCTTTTGAGACTCCCGGTTTCGCTCGTCGCGGCGTCCTTTCGGGTGCGCCGCTGACTCACGAACCTGTCGAAATCCGGGTGTCGGAGCCGAGGATTCTACAGCCGAGAGCGTGTTCGGCGGTGGCCCGCCCCGCCCGACCCTATAAACTCCGCCTCCCGACCCACTTCCGAGGAACCAGATTGGCCACCGAGATCAAGCCCTACGAATTCGACGAGATAGAACGCCGCTTCCAGGCGAAATGGCGGGATGAGGGCACCTTCGAGGTGTCCGAGGATGCCTCGCGGCCGAAGTTCTACTGCCTCGAGATGCTTCCGTACCCGTCGGGCGACATCCACGTCGGCCATGTCCGGAACTACTGCATCACCGACGTCATCACCCGCTTCAAGCGGATGCGAGGCTTCAACGTGCTGCATCCGATCGGCTGGGACGCTCTCGGCCTGCCCGCGGAGAACGCGGCGATCAAGCGCGGCACCCATCCCGAGACCTGGACCCGGGCCAACATCGCGGGCATGAAGGCCCAGCTTCAGCGGCTGGGGTTCAGCTACGACTGGACGCGCGAGGTCGCGACCTGCGATGCCTCCTACTACCGCTGGAATCAGTGGTTCTTCCTGAAGATGCTCGAGAAGGGCATCGCCTACCGGGCGAACTCACCGGTGAACTGGTGCCCGTCGTGCCTCACTGTCCTCGCCAACGAACAGGCGGAGGGCGGGCTGTGCTGGCGTTGCAAGAGCACGGTGGTGATCCGCGACATGGAGCAGTGGTTCCTGCGCATCACCGACTACCAGGACGCGCTCCTCGACGACATGGCGGCGCTTCCGGCCTGGCCGGAACGCGTCCTGCAGCAGCAGAAGAACTGGGTGGGCCGGTCGCAGGGCGCCGAGGTCTCGTTTCCGATCGAGGGCGGGGGAGAGATCCGGGTCTTCACCACGCGGATCGACACCATCTACGGCGCGACTTTCTCCGTCCTCGCTCCCGAACATCCCCTCGTGGATTCGCTGCTCAAGGGCGCGGACCCGGTCGCGAAGGAGACCCTCGCTCGTCTGCGGGGCCAGGACCGCCGGGCGCGCCTCGCCGGGCAGGTCGAGAAGGAAGGTCTCTTCACCGGCCGCTACGCGACGAATCCCTTTTCCGGCGAGCGGATTCCGATCTGGGTGGGGAACTTCGTTCTGATGGGCTACGGCACGGGCGCGATCATGGCCGTGCCCGCGCACGACGACCGCGACTTTGAATTCGCGCGCAAATACGGTCTGCGCGTTCACCCCGTCATCCAGCCCGCCTCCGGCGCGCTCGACGGATCGACCATGACCGAGTCCTACAACGGCCCGGGCCTGGTTACGGGAAGCGGCGAGTTCAACGGCCTCTCCTCGGAAGCCGCGGTCGCGCAGATGATCGCCCACGCCCGGGCGAAGGGCATCGGCGCCGAGAAGACCGCGTACCGTCTCAAGGACTGGTTGATCTCGCGGCAGCGGTACTGGGGCACGCCCATTCCGGTGGTGTACTGCGAGAAGGACGGCGTGGTGGGGGTCGCGGAATCCGACCTGCCCATCGTCCTGCCCGCGGACGCGCCCTTCACGGGCGAAGGCGGCAATCCCCTGGAGAAGGTCGAGGCCTTCGTGAAGGCGGTGTGCCCGAGGTGCGGCGGGCCGGCCCGGCGCGAGACCGACACCATGGACACCTTCGTGGATTCGTCCTGGTACTTCTATCGATACTGTTCGCCGAAGACCGACACCGCGCCCTTCGACAAGGCCCAGGTGAAGTACTGGTTCCCCATCGATCTCTACGTCGGGGGCATCGAGCACGCCATTCTGCATCTCGTCTATTCCCGCTTCTGGACGAAAGTGATGAAGGATCTCGGCCTCATCGACTGGGTCGAGCCGGTCACCCGGCTGTTTCCCCAGGGCATGGTTCACAAGGACGGGGAAGTGATGTCCAAGTCGAAGGGCAACACCATCGCCCCCGACGATGTGATCAAGCGCTATGGCGCCGACACCCTGCGTCTCTACATTCTTTTCGCGGCGCCGCCCGAGTTGTCCATGGAGTGGAGCGAGACCGGCATCGAAGGCCCGCATCGCTTCCTCCAGCGGGTGTGGCGGCTGGTCCAGAAGCACGCGGCCACCGGCAGGCCGCGGCGCGCCGCCCTTTCGGGCCTGTCCGAGAGCGGCGCCGCCCTGCGCCGCAAGGTCCATCAGACCATCGCGCGCGTCACCGGCGACATCGACGAGCGCATTCATCTCAATACCGCGGTCGCCGCCCTGATGGAGCTGACCAACGAGGCGTACCGGCTCGAGGACGGCCTCACCGGGGAGTCCGACGAGGCCGCCCTCGCCGAAGCGCTCGATACCCTGGTCCTCCTGCTCAGCCCCTTCGCACCGCACGCGTGCGAGCAGATGTGGCGGGATCTCGGGCATCCGAAGAGCCTGGTCGACGAGCCCTGGCCCATGGCGGACGAGGCGGCCATGCGCGAGACCTCGGTTGAGGTCGCGGTTCAGGTGAACGGCAAGATCCGGGCGCGGGTGCAGGTCCCCTCGGACGCGGACGAGGCGGCACACAAGGTGATCGCACTTCAAGACCCGGCGGTGAAGCCGCACGTCGATGGAAAGACGCTGGTCAAGGCGGTCATCGTTCCCGGCCGGCTCATCAACCTGGTGGTGAAGTGAACGGGGTGTCGGCGCGCCGCTCCCTTGCGGGCCTCTTCGCGGCCGTCCTCCTGGTCGGCGGATCGGGCGGTTGCGGGTATGGCCTCGTGGGCCGGGGCGGCGGCTTCGACCCCAGCATCAAGCGGATCGGGGTCCCGCTCTTCAAGGACGGCACGGGCAAGGTCAATCTCGACATGAAGATCACCCAGAAGGTGATCGAGGAACTGCTCAAGCGCGGCAAGGTGGACGTGGTCCAGAACATCGAGGGCGTCGACGCCATCGTGGAGGGCGAGATCCTGTCGTTCCAGGAGACGCCGGTGGGCTTCTCGGGGGGCAGCACCGGGTCCACCACCGCGAGCCGGTACGCGATCACCCTGACCGTCCGGGTGAGGTACTACAAGCCGGGGGAGGTGCAACCCATGTGGCAGAACGACGCGTTCTCGTACCGCGACGAGTACGATCTCGGCTCCGATTCCAGCTCGTTCTTCGACCGCGCCGACCAGGGGGTGGACCGGCTGGCTCAGGCCTTCGCCCGTAGCCTGATCGCGGCCATGCTCGAGGCGTTCTAGCCGCCTCCTACTTCGGCTCTTCCGGGCTCGGGGCGGCGTCCCCGCTGTTGAAAAGCATGTGAAGGCCGGGCATGGCGTACTTCTTGAGGTCGGCCTCGTACTTTTTGAACAGGGCCACGTTCTCGGGCGCGGTTCCGACGTTCTCGATGTCCCGGGCCGCCTGCTCCGTGCTCGCCGCGATCTCGGTGCGGGCCTTGGCGAGCGCCTCGCGAGCCTCGGGCGGCATGCCCTGGGACTCCGCCGCCTTCATCGCATCCTCCGCAGCCCTGGCGGCCTGGGCGGCGTCCTTGATCGCCTTCTTCGAGGCCTCGCCGCTCCCGAAGTCGGTCCACATCGACTTGTAGAGTTCCCCGGTGATGAACGCGTATTCGTCCTCCGACATCTCGTGCTTCGCGAGAGCCAGGGTTTCGGCCCTCTGGAGTTCGCCCATGAGGGTCAATCCGGTGGAAATGTCCCCGAAGTCCAGGGACTTTCCCTCCTTCACCTTCGCCATCCGGGACTCGATCTCGCCCCGGTACTTCTCGTAGACCGAGAAGACGCTCGCCCGGACCTCGATGAACCTGACCAGCCGGGGCTCGGCCACGATGCCGCCGGCGGGGCGGGTGAAGGGAACCGCATTCGCGGCCCGGCGGGCCTCCTCGACCTCCGGCCCCCCTCCCGTGACCTCCTGGACCTTGTTCTTGGCCCAGTAGCCGAGTCCGATGACGCCGGCGACGAACAGGAACAGGGCGATCACGGCCGCCGCGAAGCAGCCGATTGCGATTTTCATCCAGGGTTTCATTGACAGCTCTCCAGAGATCTCGGGGCGGGGGAGGAATCGTAACCTTGAACCGCCCGATTGGCGCACTGACCATATACTGAGCGCCATGGAACCGACCTGGCATGACGGTCTATCGCGCTCGGCGCTCGTGCAGCTCGTGGAAGGGCTGCTCACCGCGATCGATCGGACCGTCCCCAAACTCGACGCGGTGGCTCACCACCTGGGCCTCCTTTCTCAACAGGCCGAGGAGTTCGAGGTCGTGGGCGGTGTCGCTGATCAGGTGGCCGATATGTCGGACGAGCTCTACGCCGCGTCCGATCGTGAACGGCTGCGTGAGTGGGGCAACGCCATCGACACCCCGGACAAGGCGCACTGACTTCGAAACGAAAGTGTGATTGACGCGGCCGATACAAAGGGCGGCGGGCGACTCGCCCGGGGAGTGATCCGTTGAGCCTCTCCGGGAGAATCGAGGACCTCCCGCTCCTGGACATCGTCCAGATCGTGGCCTTTACCCAGCGCACGGGGTACATAAGGGTCGAGACCGAGGTGGGCGTGGGCGCGATCGTGTTCAGGAACGGCCGGGTGGTGGCGTGCTTCTCGCCCGGGTCATCCGAGCGCGTGCCGCGCACCGCTCTCGCACCCGCCGAGTGGGAGAAGCGTCTCACCGCCGGGATCGCCGCGGACCTTGGCGCCTTGTCCCGCCTGCGCGACGGCAACTTCGGCTTCGTGCTCTCGAACGAGGTGCCGAAGCAGATCGAGGGCTACTCGCTGGAGCGGGAAACCCTCACCGTGGGCGTCGACGCGCAGGAGTTGCTGCTCGACCTGGCCCGGGAACTGGATGAAAGCCGGCGGGACGCGGCCACCGCGCTTGCGGCCCCCGAGGCCGCCCCGGTCATCGAAGCGCCGCGGGGCCCGGCCCCCAAGGCCCCGGAGATCCGGCCCTCGGTCCTGGTGGTGGACGACGAGGCGGACGTTCGCGCCTTCCTGATGAAGCGCCTGGTGGAGAACGGCTACGAGGACGTGGTGGGCGCCGCGACCCTCGAGTCCGCGCTCCAGCTCGCGCAGCAGATGGGCCGCGCGGGGAACATGTTCCTGGCCGTGGTCGATCTCTCCATTCCCGATCCCACCGGCGGCGATCTTTCCGGGGGCCTCGAACTCGCGATGAGGCTCCGGGGCTTCGCGAACGCGCCGCGCGTGGTTCTGGTGACCCCGGATCCCGAGCCCGCGATCGTGCGCAAGGGCCGGCAGGCGGGGGCGCGCCGCGTCATCTTCCGGCCGACTCTCGGCCGGCTCAACAAGGCGCTCTTCGAAAAGCATCTCGATGCCTTCACCGGCAAGCTGCTGACCGTGCTTCAGCAGGTCACCGACGGAAGGCCGCATGGGTCGGTCGCTTCGGCCTCGCCCATCGGACTCATCGACGGTCTCGATCTCCTGGGCTGCATCGGAGAGAGCGTGGGCATCCGCGATCTGCTCCTGCGGGTGGCGAGCGGCATGGTCGAGCGGGTCATTCTGCTCATCCGCAGCGAAGACATCCTCTACCCCGCCTCCGGCGTGGGCTTTCCCCTCGGGCCCATGGGCTTCGACCTCACCGTATCGGCCTACACCTCTCCCTTCGCCGAGGCGCTGCAGGGGCGCGCCGCCCAGAGCTTCGTGACCGACGCCGCCTTCTGGAAGGAGATGTCGGCCCTTTCCATCCTCCGCGGCCGGTCCCTCGAGGCGGCCTTGATTCCCCTGCGGGCCCACGGGGACGCGGTCGCCCGGCTTTTCGTCGACAACCCGATCTCCGGAGAGGCGCTCACGAGG
>DAORUA010000115.1:0-10091 GCA_035432945.1 Vicinamibacteria bacterium
ACGGTTCGTTTCAGGCCGACCAGGGCCGCGGCCCAGTCGCCCTGATATTTCCCCACCCAGCGCTCGTAGATGTGCTGGATGGGAACGGGGTTCAGGTGGTTGATGCGCCGCCGGCCGTCCGCTTCCACGGTAACGAGGTCGGCCTCGCGCAGGAGATTGAGGTGCTGCATCACCAGGAAGCGGTTCTCGCCCAGGGCGTCGGCGAGGTCGCCGGTGGTGCAGGGTTTGTCGCGCAGCACGTCGAGGATCCGCCGCCGGTGCGGATTGGCGAGCGCGCGCCAGACGTGATCGAGATCTTCATGTGACATAGTCAATACGTAAAGACTATGTCACATTACGAGAGGAGGTCAAGAACTTTCTCGAGGAAATCTTCCGGGGCGCCTGCGATCGTTCAAAATTCCCGCCTCCACTTCCTCCGAGGACTTCCTGCCATGCGTGATTCGCGTCTTCTCTTCGCCCTGCTCTTCGTTTCTCTGACCGCCGCCGCCCTTGCCCAGCCCGGCCGCGGCACCCTCCCGGGACAGGGCGCCGCCCCCACGCCGGCAGCCGAGGCGCCCGCGCGCAATGTCGAGACGCGGCCCGCGCCTCCGGCGGTCGACAACTACAAGCAGACCCAGCACACCGGACGGTTCGGCGGCCAGACCGTCGCCTACACCGCCACCGCGGGCACGATGGTCCTGAAGAGCGCGGCCGGGAAGGCGCGCGCGAACGTGTTCTTCGTGGCCTACACGAAGGACGGGGTTCCCGCGGGCTCGCGTCCCCTCGCCTTCGCCTACAACGGCGGCCCGGGCTCCGCCTCGGTCTTCGTCCACATGGGCCTGTTCGGACCGAAGCGCGTGCAGATGGGCGACGACGGCTTCCAGCCCGCGCCACCCTACGAACTCGTGGACAACGAGGACTCGATCCTCGATGTGGCGGACGTCGTGGTCATCGATGCGGTCACCACCGGCTGGTCGCGCATGGTCGAAGGCGAGGACGGCAAGAACTTCCACGGCGTCCGCCAGGACATCGAGGCCTTCTCCGACTTCATCCGCCTCTATCTCGGCCGCTTCAACCGCTGGGCCTCGCCGAAGTACCTGATGGGCGAGAGCTACGGCACGGTCCGGTCCGCGGGTGTTTCCGCCGATCTCCAGGCCCGCCACGGCATCGAGCTCAACGGCATCGTCCTCATCTCTTCCGTCATCGACTTCTCGACCTTGTCCGAGGCGCCCGGGAACGAGCTCAACTACGCGAGCTTCCTGCCCACCTACACCGCCGACGCCTGGTACCACAAGCGCCTTGGCCCCGAACTCCAGGGCCAGGACCTCAAGAAGGTGCTCGACCAGTCGCGCGCCTTCGTATGGGGCGAGTACATGACCGCGCTGGTGAAGGGCAGCCGTCTCACCGCGGCCGAACGGAAGGAGATGGCGGGGAAGGTCGCGAAGTTCACCGGGCTTTCCGCCGCCTTCGTCGAAGAGGCCAATCTGCGCGTGAGTCCGGCCCGCTTCCGCAAGGAACTCCTGCGCGACAAGCGTCTCATGGTCGGGCGTCTCGACGGCCGCTACACCGGCCTCGACCGCGACGCCGCGGGCGAGAGCCCGGAGTTCGATCCGTCGAACACCGCGCTTCAGGGGGCCTACACCGCGATCTTCTCGGACTACGCGAAGAACGAACTCAAGTGGGAGACCGACCTTCCCTACACGACCTCCGCCAATGTGCGCCCCTGGCAGTACGAAGAGGGGCGCTACCTGAACCTCACCGATAACCTCCGTACCGCCATGTCGCGCAACCCGTTCCTCAACGTCCTGGTCGTGAACGGCTACTACGACATGGCGACCCCGTTCGCGGGAAGCGAATACACCTTCGATCACCTCGGCTACGAGAAGACCTACACGGACCGGGTGAGCTTCACCTACTACGAGGGCGGCCACATGATGTACACGCGGCCCAACATGCTGAAGGCCCTCAAGGCCGACATCGCCGCCTTCGTGAAGCGGACCCAGGCGGGCCAGTAGGCGCGGCCGAGGCGCCTATCGCGGCGTGATCGACGCGACCGGCAATGGCGTGGGCGCCGGCGCCGCGGGTTCGGCCTGGTAGCGCACCACCGTCTGCTCGTTGACCCGCACCCGGGCCAGCACCTCGGTCTGGGCGTCCCCGGCGCGGAAGCGGACGATGTGCTCGCCCGGGGCGACCTCGAACCGCCGCAGGCCCGAAGCCTTGAGCTGCGCGACCGTGCGCCCGTCGATCGACACGGTGGCGTCGACGTCGGTCGATACCAGGAGCGATCCCGTGGGCCGGCGCACCGGGACCGGCGTCGGGGTGGGCGTGGGTTCGGGGGTGGGCGAGGGTGTCGGCCTCGGGGTGGGTCGCGGCGTCGCCTTCGCGGCCGCGGCCCTTCTCTTCTCCTCGATCCGCTGATTGGAGACGTAGTTCACGACCGCGAAGGCGAGGCCGATCACCACGGCCACCGCGAACAGGGCGCCCGCCATCCACAAGGCCTTCCGGGGCGCGGGTGCTTGCTCGACCGGCAGGGGCGGCGGCGGAAACGACGGGGGCGCTCCTCCCATCAGAGTCCGATCGCTCAGGTCCTCCCGCAGCGGAGAGCGGCCCAGCATCACGGTGGAGCCGTCGTCCCCGCGGTCGATTTCCACCCGGAACCTCACACTGCCGATCTGGAGCTGCTGGCCGGGAAGGAGAACCGCCTCCTGCGTCCGTCGGCCATCGACGTGGATCCCGTTGCCGCTGTTCTGGTCGACGATGACCCACTCCTCGCCGCGCCGCGTGATTTCCGCGTGCCGCCGCGAAACCGAGGCGTCCTTCAGGTGGACGTCCGACGAAGGATCCCTGCCCACGAGCGCGATCGCGTGCTCGACGATGATGGTCGGGTCTCCGTTCGCGGGGTGCAGGCGCAGGACGTTCATAGGGCCCTGGCGGCCGGTCGTGCCGTGAGCTTCAGGCAGGTCACGCGGCGATCATAGCGCCCGGCCCTCCGGCCCTTGGTTGACGCCCGCGGGGCGCTCTAGTACCTTCGCCGCAAGTGCCGCCCCCAGCAGATGATCATCCGACCGGACGCAAGCGCGGGAGACGCAAGCCGGCCCCGGCCTCCGGGACAGGCAAGAGAAAGAGCGTGGCCCCGGAGCATCTCCCGGATGTCTACCAGCAGGCCCTGGCCGAGGGCGCGACCGCCCTTCAAGTCGCCACCCGGATTCTCGATCGGGATCTCGACGAGGAGGGCATGGGCCAGCTGCTCAAGGGTCTGGGCAAGAGCGGTCAGGACCTGTTCATGGACAAGCTGGCCGAGGTGCTTCGCCAGACCTCGGCCCTGCTCCTCGTCTCCAAGCGCATGGGCGATTCGCTGTCCCTCGACGTGCTGCTGCCCCGGATGGTGGACCTGATCTCGGAGTTCCTGAATGCGGAGCGCTGCACCATCTTTCTCCACGATCCCGAGCACGACGAGCTCTTCACCAAGGCGGGCGTCGGCCTGGTCGACGAAATCCGAATCCCGGCCGGGCGAGGCATCGTGGGCGCGGTCTTCAGGACCGGCGAGTCGCTGATCGTGGACGATCCCTACGCCGACCCGCGCTTCAACCCCGAGATCGACCATCAGACCGGGTTCCGCACCCGCAATCTCGTCTGCGTGCCTCTGCGCCACGCGAGCGAGGGGCAGACGCGGATCGTGGGCGCGGTCCAGGTGCTGAACAAGCGGGAGGGCGGGTTCGGCCCCCAGGACCTGAAGCTCATCGACGCCCTGAACTCCCAGGCCGCCTCGGCGTTCATGAACGCCATCCTCTACGAGGAGATCAAGCGGGCGAGATACCAGGAACTGGAGATCCTCGAGGTGGCGACCGCCCTCTCCGGAGAGCTCAAGCTCGAGCCGCTGCTCGTGAAGATCATGGAAACCGTGACCACGCTCCTGGGCGCGGAGCGCGCGACCCTCTTCCTGCACGACCGGAAGACCCGCGAATTGTGGGCGCTGGTGGGAAAACCGCTCGAGGAGATCCGCTTCCCCTCGCATCTCGGCATCGCCGGCCACGTCTTCGGCACCGCCGAAACCGTCAACATCGAGGACGCCTACGCGGACGAGCGCTTCAACCCCGATCTCGACCGCCGCACCGGGTTCCGGACCCGGAGCATCCTCTGCATGCCCGTGATCAATCGCGCGGGCAAGGTCATCGGCGTGACCCAGGTTCTCAACAAGAAGGGCGGTCCGTTCACCGCCATCGATGAGAAGCGCCTGCGCGCCTTTTCCGCGCAGGCCTCGGTGGCCATGGAGAACGCCCAGCTGTTCGACGAAGTCGAGCGCATCAAGACGTTCAACGAGAGCATCCTCGAGAGCATCACCAACGGCGTCCTGACCGTGAACCGGAAAGGCCTCATCACCAAGGCCAACACCGCGGCTCTCCGCCTCCTCGGCCGGCTCGGCGCGCCGGAGGTGGTGATCGGCCAGGCCGCCCGGTCCTTCTTCCGCGACGAGAACGCCTGGATCGCGGAGCAGGTGGCGCAGGTGCAGAGCACGGGCGAGCCCTCCGTCACCATGGACGCCGACGTGGTGCTCGAGGGCGCCCGGCCGGGAATGACCTCCATGAACCTGGCCGTCCTGCCCTTCACCGATCCGAAGAAGGGCGAGCGGGGCAGCCTGCTCATGATCGAGGACCTCACCCGCGAGAAGCGCATGAAGGCCACGTTCTCGCGCTACATGAACAAGCAGGTGGCGGACAAGCTCATGGAGGAGGGCGAGGACGCGCTGGGCGGCCGCCTGCAGAAGGCGACCGTCCTCTTCTCCGACCTGCGCTCGTTCACCTCGCTCTCCGAGCGCATCGGCCCCCAGGAAACCGTGAGCCTCCTGAACGAGTACTTCTCGCTCATGGCCGACATCGTCCTCGACACCGGGGGACTGCTCGACAAGTACATCGGAGACGCCATCATGGCGGTCTTCGGCGTGCCCGTCCTCGGACCGAGGGACGCCGACGTGGCGGTGGAAGCCGCGATCGAGATGTTCCGCGCTCTGCGCGGCTTCAATGCCCGGCGGGTCGCCCTCGGACAGGAGCCCATCGGCATGGGCATCGGCATCAACACCGACGAGGTGGTCTCGGGAAACATCGGCTCCCTGAAGCGCATGGACTACACGGTCATCGGCGACGGCGTGAACCTCGCCTCGCGGCTCGAGGGAGCGAACCGCCTCTACGGCACCCAGCTCCTGCTCAGCGAGTTCACCCGCGGCGCGCTGCAGGGCTCCTATCAGCTTCGCGAGATCGACCGCCTGCGCGTTCGCGGCAAGAGCCAGCCGGTCGCGGTGTTCGAGGTCCTCGATCACCTCGAAGAGGAGAGCCCGGCCCGCGCGCCGCACTTCCTGAGCTGCTACGAGAAGGCGGTCGGCCTCTACCGGCGCCAGGAATGGGGAATGGCCAAGGACGCCTTCGCGGCGGCCCTCGAGCACCATCCGGGCGACACCGTCTCGAAGCTCTACGAGGCCCGCTGCGACTACTTCCTCGCCACCCCGCCCATCGCCGAGTGGGACGGGGTGTGGGACATGCGGGAGAAATAGCCGAAGTCGCGTCCGCTATCCTGCGACTTGATCAAGGAGACTCCATTGAAACCGACACGCATTCGCTCCCTCTTCCTTCTCCTGGCCCTTTCGGCGCTCGCCCCGACCGTCCGCGCCGCCGAGATCCCGACCCCGGAGTCCGTGCTTGGCTTCAAGGTGGGCGCGGATCGGAAGCTCGCGGACTGGGCCCAGATCGTCGATTACTTCCGCAAGCTCGACGTGGCCGCCGAGCGGGTGAAGATCGACGGCGAGGGCAAGACCACTCTCGGCAAGCCCTTCCTGGCCGTGGTCATCACTTCCGAGAAGAACATGGGCAACCTCGAGGCGATCCGCCAGGCGAACCTGCGCCTCTCGGACCCGCGCGGCCTCTCCGATGAAGAGGCGGCGAAGCTCGTCGCCACCGGCAAGACCATCGTCGCCCACAACCACGGCATCCACGCGACGGAGGTCGCGGCCCCGCAGACCTCGATGGAACTGGCCCACCTTCTCGCCACCAGCCAGGACCCGCGCATCATGGACATCCTCGACAAGACCGTGATCATCATGCTGCCCGGGCACAACCCCGACGGTACGCAGATGGTGGTGGACTGGTACAAGAAGAGTCTCGGCACGGCCTGGGAGGGCGAGCAGGTCCCGTTCCTGTATCACCACTACAACGGCCACGACAACAATCGCGACTGGTACATGCTCACCCAGGCGGAGAGCCAGGCCACCGTGACCCTCCTGTACGACCGCTGGAAGCCGCAGATCGTCCACGACCTCCATCAGATGGGCAGCAACGCCGCGCGCATCTTCGCTCCGCCTTACGTGGACCCGTGGGAGCCCTCGGTCGATCCTTCGCTGATCACGGCCACCAACACCATCGGCACCTACATTGCCGCGCGCCTTACCGCCGAGGGGAAGGTGGGCGTGGTCGTAAACGCGATGTACGACGGCTTCTCACCGGCCCGCCAGTATCCGGTCAACCACGGCGGCGTGCGCATCCTGACCGAGTGCGCGTCCGCGAAGATGGCGACCCCCATCGACCTCAAGTTCGAAAACCTCGGCGTGGGCATCGGGTACGACGCGAAGAAAGCCACCTGGAACTTCCCCGCGCCCTGGAAGGGCGGAACCTGGCGCCTGCGCGACATCGTCGACTACCAGGTGTCGGCGTCGCTCGCCCTGCTCGAGCACGGCGCGCGCAACCGCGACTACTGGCTCTCGAATTTCGTGGCCGTCAATCGTCGCGCGGTCGCGCGGAAGGAACCCTTCGCGGTGGTGGTGAGCGCCGACCAGAAGGATCCGGTCACGTCGGCGAAGCTCCTCGAAGTGATGAAGTGGAACGCGGTCGAGGTCCAGAGGTCGAAGGCGCCGTTCACCGCGGCCGGGAAGTCGTATCCGGCGGGCTCGTACGTGATCTCGATGCAACAGCCCTCGTCCGGCATCGCGAAGTCGCTCACGGAGCGCCAGAAGTACCCCGATATCCGCCAGTATCCGGGCGGCCCGCCGCAGCGTCCCTACGACGTCACCGCCCACACCCTTCCCCTGCTGCTGAACGTGGACGCCGCCACCGTGAAGGATCCCTTCACCGCCGAGCTCGAAATGGTCTCCGAAGTCTCCATCGCCAAGGGCGGCATCACGGGCCAGGGCACGCATTTCGCGTTCGGTCATCGCAACAGCGACCTCATGGCGGCCTACCGGCTCCTCAAGGCGGGCGTCGCGGTGAGCTGGGCCACGGGAGGGTTCACGAGTGCCGGGAAGTCGTACGCCGCGGGAACCCTCCTCGTTGCGAACGCGGCCCGGGTGAAGGTGCTACCGGTCTTCGAGAGCCTCGGGGTGAAGGCCGAAGGCGTCCGCTTCAAGCCCGCGCCGAAGATGCTGGCCCTCAAGACCCCGCGCGTGGGCCTCTATCAGAGCTACGTCGCCTCCATGGATGAAGGCTGGACGCGCTTCGTCTTCGACAAGAGTCTGAATCTCGACTACGTCTCGCTCCACGACAAGGACATCCGGGGCGGGAATCTCCGCGCGAAGTTCGACGCCATCATCCTGCCCGATTCGACGGCGAAGCAGATGGTCGACGGCCACGAGAAGGGCAGGATGGCCGAGGAGTTCACGGGCGGTCTCGGCGCCGAGGGTGTGGCCGCGCTCAAGGCCTTCGCCGAGGCGGGAGGCACGCTGATCGCCTTCAATGGCGCCACCGAGTTGCTCGCCCAGATGGGCGCCCCGGTGAAGAACGTCCTTGCCGGCTTCGGCGGACGGCGGGGCGGCGGCGGCTCTCTCGGGCCCGACTCGGCGCAGTTCTACTGCCCGGGCGCCATCCTCGACACCCGGGTCGACCAGGCGCATCCGCTCGCGGCCGGCCTGGACGCGCGTTCGATGGTGTGGTTCGAGGGGAGCCCCGCCTTCGAGGTCTCGGGCGGGAAGAGCGTCCTCACCTACGACTCGGACGACGCCCTGCTCTCCGGCTGGCTCCTCGGCGGGAAGATGCTGAACGGGAAATCCGCCCTCGTCGAGGCGCCGATGGGCCAGGGCAAGCTGGTGCTCTTCGGTTTCCGTCCCCAGTACCGGGCGCAGTCCTGGGCCACCTACATTCCGATGGTGAACGCCTTGTTCCTGTCGTCCGCCACCGAGCCGCTCAAGAAATAGCCCCGCGGAAGTCGCGCCCGTCGTGCTAGCGCTTTGCGCGAAGGGTGACCTCGGCCACGGCCTCGAGGACGATCCTGGCTTCGCGGTCATCGACCCGATAGTCGTACCCGTTACGCAGTTGGAGCCTCGCGGGCAGGCCCTGCGGCGAAACCCCGGTCAGGCCGCTGAGGATGGCGGCGGCCGCGGCGTAGGTGCCGAGGCGCGAGGGATGGAAGTTGTCGGCGGCGTACAGCTTCAGTTTCAGGTCGCGCCGCCAGGCGGCGAGCCACGCCTCTCCGGCCGGAAGAAGCACGCCCTTCACGTCCTCGGCGGCCCGCCGGTAGGACTCCTTGACCTCGGAGAAGAAGGCGAGACGCGACCGATCCGGCCAGACCATGTAGAGAGCGGGGATGGCTCCGGCCTGCCGGATCTCCTCGCCGAAACGCTTCGTCCACTCCCGGAGATTCTCCCGGCTTTCGGGCAGGGATGAAGGCCCCTGCTGAAGGACCACGTACTTGAAGCCGCCGCGGCGAATGACGGCCTGGGTGTCGCGCTCCCAGTGATCCTCGAGGGACAGGTTGGGATAGGTCACCGCCTCGCTCACAAGGGACAAGCCCTTCTCCCGGGCCATGGCTTCCACGACGAGGGGCAGGTCGTTGCCCGCGGTCAGGCTGTTTCCGATGAAGAGAACGCGATCCGCCCCCTCCGCGTCCGCGATGGCGGCGAGTCCCAGGGCCAGGGCGAGAAGGGTGCGGCGTCCGAGCATGACCCATCTTAGGCGGCGACTAAGATCGCGCGTTCGATGACTTCCGCCTCGCCTCCCGCTCCTTCGCGCATTCTCTTTGTCTGCTCAGGCAACATCTGCCGGTCGCCCCTCGCCGAAGCGATCTTCAAGTCGCTCGCGCACGAGGCGGGACTCGGCGAACGGTTCGTGATCGATTCGGCGGGCACCCACGGCTTTCACGAGGGCGACCAGGCCGACCCGCGCACGCGCCGGGTGGGGCGCAAGCACGGCCTGAACGTCGACTCGATCGCACGCCCGGTGGCGGACGAGGATTTCGACCGGTTCGACCTCATCGTCGCCATGGATCGGGGCCATCGTCGCGAACTCATGGCCCGGGCGGGGCCGGGCCGGGGCGCGAGCATTCGCCTGATGCGGGAGTTCGACCCTTTGTCGCGGGACCACGACGTGGCGGATCCCTACTACGGCGGCGAGGACGGCTTCGAAACGATGTACTCCGTCCTCGTGCCCGCCTGTCGCGGGCTGCTCGACTCCCTTCGCTGATGCGCTTTCTCGAAGCGGCGCTCGAACGGGCCCTCGGAAAGCCGCGGGTGACCGTCACCGACGCGGCCGCAGTCTCGGGAGGCTGCATTCACGAAGCCCGCCGCCTCACCACTTCGGAGGGCGAGTTCTTCGCCAAGTGGAGCGCCGACTGCCCGCCGGACATCTTCATCCGCGAAGCCGAAGGCCTCGAGGCCCTCCGATCCGCCGCTTCGGAAATCGCCATCCCACGCGTCCTCGCCGCAAGCGAGCCCGCGGGCGCGGACCCCGCCTTCCTCATCATCGAATACCTCGAACCCGCCCGCCGCGGCGCCCTCCCCGACGACGAAAAGCTGGGCCGAGGCCTCGCCGCCATCCACCGCCTTCGAGCCGAGAAGTTCGGCTTCGACTCCCCAACCTACTGCGGCCTCACCCGCCAGGACAACGGATGGCGCGAGTCGTGGATCGACTTCTATCGAGAGCAGCGACTTCAACCGCTGATCGACACGCTCGTTCGCGAGCGCGCACTGTCTGCCACTGACCAGCGTCTCTACAAGCGGCTGATGACGCACTTGCCGGACCTTCTCCCGCCGGCCCCTCCATCTCTGATCCACGGCGACCTCTGGTCGGGCAACGTGCTTTTTCACGCGGGGGGTCCCGCCCTGGTCGATCCCGCGTGCGCGTACGCCGATCGGGAGATGG
>DAORUA010000116.1:0-10052 GCA_035432945.1 Vicinamibacteria bacterium
GGGCTGACCTCGCCTTCGGGATTTCCCTCGGCGTCGACTTCGTGGCCCTTTCCTTTGTGCGGCGCGCCGAGGATCTGAAGGAAGCGAGGGAGCTCATCCGGAGCCTCGGAGGCGACGCGCCCCTCATCGCGAAGATCGAGAAGCGCGAGGCCATCGACAATCTGGCGAGCATCCTGGAAGAGGCCGACGGCGTGATGGTGGCGCGCGGCGATCTTGGCGTCGAACTCTCGACCGAGGAGGTGCCGACCCTCCAGAAGCGCATCATCGCCATGACCAACGCCGCGGGAAAGCCGGTCATCACCGCCACCCAGATGCTCGAGAGCATGATCGACCGCGCGCGGCCGACCCGCGCCGAGGCCTCGGACGTGGCGAACGCCATCCTCGACGGAACGGACGCGGTGATGCTCTCCGCGGAGACCGCCTCCGGCCATTTCCCGGTGGAATCCGTGGAAACCATGGCGCGGATCGCCGGCTACACCGAGGAAAACGACGAATTCCAGAGCCCGCCTCGGCTCGCGGGTTCTTCGGGGTCGGCGGTGGGCCGCGCCCTCGCCCGCGTGGCCTCCACCGTGGCTCTCGAGCTTCAGGCTCCACTGATCGTGGTGTTCACCGAGACCGGCTCGACCGCGCGGCACGTCTCGGGCTTCCGGCCCCGCGCCCGCATCGCCGCGATCACGCCCTCGGAGAAAGTCCACCGCCGGCTCGCCCTCCAGTGGGGCGTGATCCCCGTCCTGCTTCCCTCGGTCAGCGACACGGACGGATTGATCCTGGCCGGCGAGGAGGCCCTCCGCCGGACCGGTCACCTCAAGTCCGGCGACCGCATCGTGATCCTGGCCGGACAGAGCCACACCGCCGGCGCCACCAACCTGCTCAAGGTGCACACCGTCCGGTAGGGAAAAGAAATGGCCGCTCCGAAGAGCGGCCATGGGACGCCATGCCTCTTGGAAGGACTACGGGGTGACGCCGGAACGCAGATTCGTGGTGAGGCCGGCGATCACACCCCAGTCGCCCTGGAAATCGACCAGACCGCGACGGGCGCCGAGGTAGAAGCGAGTGTCCTTGCCGAACATGCTGTGCTGGTACTGGATGCCGCCCCGGGCCTCGCGCTTGGAGATGGCGCCGGGAACGCCGTCGCCGAAGTATCCGCCCGCGTCGACGAAGGCCTCGAAGTGCTCGGCCACCTTGTAGGCGATGGAGCCGGAAAGAGAAGCGAAGTCGCGCTGCTCATGCGCGCGCAGGGGCTCGTCCTGGATGGCGATGCCCGCGTTTCCGTTGAGAGTCAGCTTCTCGGTCCTGAAGCCGAGGAGGAGAACCGCCGACATGCGGACGGTGTTGGGGCCAAGGCCGTTCCCGAAACTGGTGTTGGGCAGGGTCACCTCGAACTGGGTGGCCACCGCGGGAGAGGCGCCGATCTCGCCCTTCTTGAGACCGAGCTTCGCGCGCAGGGTGACATCACCCCAGTCGGAGATGGTCTTGTTGTAGCGAGGGTCCTGGATCGCGTAGGTCTGACCGTTGAACTCCACGCCGAACTCGGCCCGTTCCGAAGGGACGTAGGTGAGGCGGATCATCGGGCCGTCGATGCGCGTCCGCTCCTGGATCACGCCGCTCTCGGCGTAGGTGAGGTAGTTCGGCTCCTTGCCGATGGTCATTCCGAGGAGGTCGAGCCCGATGTGGCCGGGGGCCTCGATGAATGCGCTCGGAGTCAGCATGGGGCCGGTCTGCGCGGAGGCGGCGGAGCCCATCAGGGCGAGGGCGGCGAGGGCGGCGAATCGACGAAGAGAGAGCAAAGGAATTTTCCTCAGGAACAGTTTTGTTGAACGGGCGACCTACGGGGAGCGAAGCCTGCAGGAGGCCCCGTCTCGCCGGGTCGCTATACTCGCCACCTTGAGCACATCCAAGGGGGATCCGAGGCGGAGAGTCTACTCGAACCGTCGATTGAAGGTCGCGGTTCTGCTCCTCACCCTGCTGAGCCTGCCCCTGGTGGCCCTGTTCGGCTTCACCCTGTGGGTCTACGTCCGGAGCAGCGCGCTCGTCGATGCCCGGCTCGAGGAGGCCCGGAACCGGGTGCCCACGAGGGTCTACTCGAGACCGGTGTCGATCCGGACCAGCGACCGCATGGACGCCCCTGGGTTCGCGTCGATCCTGAACGCGCTCTCCTACCAGGACACCGACAAGCCCGAGCCCGGACCGGGCGAGTTCCGCCTCGCCGAGGGAAGCGTCACCGTCCGGCCTCGAGGAGGAGCCGCCGAATCGCCCGGGCCAGCAACCCCGGCGGTCCAGGCGCCCGTTCCGCCCGTAGATGAAGCGGTGGTGGTGACCTTCGAGAAGCCGAAGACGGGCGGCGAGATCGTCAAGTCGATCAGGACGGTGAAGACGGGCAAGGATCAGAAGGTCCTGACCCTCGAACCGGCGCTGATCTCCTACCTGTTCGAGGGCGAGGAGAGGGAAAAGCGGCGTTTCGTGAAGTACGACGAGCTGCCCCGCCATCTCGTGGAGTCGGTCCTCGCCATCGAGGACCGGCGTTTCTTCCAGCATCCGGGTTTCGACCCGTTCCGCATCGTGGGCGCGGCCCTCAGGAACCTCAAGCCCGGCGGGAACCTGCAGGGCGGCAGCACCCTCACCCAGCAGTTCGTGAAGAATTTCTTCCTCACTCCCGACCGCACGCCCAAGCGCAAGATCCAGGAGGCGGTGCTGTCCTTCGTGCTGGAGCGGCGCGCCTCCAAGAAGGAGATCTTCGAGCTGTACGTGAACGAGATCTACCTGGGGCAGGTGGGCTCCTTCAACATCAACGGCATGGGCGAAGCCGCGCGCGTCTATTTCCAGAAGGACATCTCGAACCTTTCCGTCACCGAATCGGCGCTGCTCGCGGGGATGATCCAGTCCCCGAACCCCTACAACCCCATGCGCCATCCGGATCGGGCCCAGGCGAGGCGCAACACCGTCCTGCGGGGCATGGCCGACGAGGGCTTCATCTCGGGCGACGACCTCGTCCGGTTGTCCGCCGAACCCGTCGAGGTCCGCTCCAAGTCGAGCCCGGGCCTCGACGCGCCCTATTTCATCGACCTGGTCCGGCGCGATCTCAAGACCAAGTTCGGAGAGAGCGGTTTTCACAACCTGAAAGTCGAGAGCACCCTCGACCTGCGTCTTCAGCGGGTGGCCCAGGGAGCCCTCGAGACCGGCCTCACCGAACTCGACGCGAAACTCAAGCGCCCGGACGGCATGAAACTGCAGGGCGCGCTCATTTCCCTCGACGTGAAGACGGGCGGAATCGTGGCCCTGGTGGGCGGGCGCTCGTACACCCAGAGCCAGTTCAACCGGGCCGTCCAATCCCAGCGGCAGCCCGGTTCGACCTTCAAGCCTTTCGTTTACCTCGCCGCGTTCGAGGCGACCCTGGACGACCCGGCGCTGCCTCCGATCACCCCCGCCACCGTGGTCGATGACTCTCCCTACGTCTTCTTCTACGAGGACAAGGAGTACATCCCCCAGAACTTCGAGAACGAGTACCTGGGACCGGTGACCCTGCGCCGGGCCTTGTCCAAGAGCCTCAACGTCGCGACCCTCAAGGTGGCGGAGATGATCGGCTACGCGAGGATCGCCGACCTGTGGCGCGATCGCATGAAGATCAGCAAGTCGGTGAAGGCGGTGCCCTCGGTGGCGCTCGGTTCGTTCGAGGTGAGTCCCCTGGAGATGGCGACCGCGTACGAGATCCTGGCCTCGGGAGGCTTCAAGCGCGAGCCCTTCGCGCTCTACCGCGCCTCCACCGAAGATGGCACCGCGTTCGAACTGACCGCCGCTCAGTCCGCTACTCGCGTGGTTCGCCAGGAGACCACCTACCTCGTCACCCGGATGATGGAGAGCGTCCTGAACGAGGGCACGGGCGCCGCCGCCCGGTCCATGGGATTCACGGTGGAGGCCGCGGGAAAGAGCGGCACCACCAACGACACCCGGGACGCCTGGTTCGCAGGATTCACTCCCGACATCGTGACCATCGTCTGGGTGGGCTACGACGACAACTCGCCGGTGAATCTGCCGGGATCGCGCGCTGCCCTGCCCATCTGGACGGAGTTCATGAAGGCGGCGGTCGCGGGCCTCGGGAATCGGGGCTTCCTGCCTCCGGAAGAGGGTGTCGTCTTCGTGAATATCGACAAGACCACGGGCAAGCGTGCCAACCCCAACTGCGGCAAGGTCTTCAACGAGAGCTTCCTCGTGGGCACCGAACCCATGGACGAGGCGGTCTGCCCGCCGATGTGACGGCCCAGGTAGCGTCACAGCCGCCGGGGTGAAGCCCGGGTCCTTTTCTCTACTCTCTCCCTGTCGAAGCCAAACGGCTCCGAATTCTGGAAAGGAAAGAGTCATGAGAAACACACTTCACGCACTTGGTCTGGCCGTCCTGATGTCGCTTCCCCTGTCGGCCCGGGCGGCGGACGAGCCGGCGAAGACGTCCCGCGAGACGGCCCTGACTCTCGGCGCCATCCAGCGATCGATGAAGACCGGCATGTCCACGGCTGAAGTCGTCGAGACGGCGGGCTCGCCCAATCTCGTCACCCGCGGCCGGAACGGACGGGAGTCCTGGGTCTACGATCGTTTCGCCACCGAGACCTCGGAGGAGGGCTTCCAGGTGGGTGGCGGGGGCATGGGCGGGGGGGGCTCGTTCCTGGGCGCGCTCGGAGTCGGCGGAGGCCGCAAGAAGTCGTCGACCAGCCAGCGGACGCTGATGCTGCTCGTCACCTTCGGACCCGACGGCATGGTCGAGTCCTTCACCTACCGCTCGTCGAAGTTCTAGGAGCCGCCATGAATCCCCGCCTCTCCCGGATTTCAATCGCGATCATCCTGGCCCTGGTCACCGGCGGCTACGCGTCGGCGGGCGATCTTCGGGTTCCCGTCACTCCCATGGGGGTTCGTGAGGTGCAGACGCGCACCTTCGACAACGTCGACCCGCACACCGCGATGAAGGCGGCGATCGACATGCTCCAGGACGGCGGATTCAACATCGAGCACACGGACGCGGACCTCGGCCTGGTCATCGGCAGACAGTCGGTGGTCCGCCGTCCGAGCGGCGGCCTGAGGGCTCTCAAGTACGTGGGCGCGGCCTTCTCCTACGGTCTCATCGGATTGATCCCGTTGAACAAGACCGACGAACTCGAAGCCAGCGTCAACGTGACCGGCGTCGACGAAACGAGCGTTCGGGTTCGGATTGTCATCCAGCGCCGGATGCTCGACAAGAACGGTCGATTGAAGAAGACCGAGGCGCTGACCTCAGGGCCGGTGTACCAGGATCTCTTCGAACTGCTGGGCCGGAGCCTGTTCGTCAGCGAGGCGCAATAGGACGCTCGATGCTGGTGGGCGCTGCAGGATTCGAACCTGCGACTTCCACCGTGTGAAGGTGGCACTCTACCGCTGAGTTAAGCGCCCTCTGGGCGACCTCGGGTCGCACCGGATTGGGGAAAGGAAGTCTACAAGAAGAGGGGGCTTTCTTTGGAAACCACGCCCCTTACGTAGACTGCCCGGCCAATGACCCCGCAGAGCCATCGGACCTACAAGTACTACGACCTGGTCATGGCCGCCTTCGTGACCGTCCTGCTCTGCGCCAATCTGATCGGGGCCTCCAAGGTGGCGACGCTGTTCGGGTTCACGTTCGGCGCGGGCGTCTTGTTCTTCCCCATCAGCTACATCTTCGGGGACATCCTGACCGAGGTCTATGGCTACGCCCGCTCGCGCCGCGTGGTGTGGGCGGGCTTCGGCGCGCTGCTCTTCGCGTCCGTCATGAGCCTGGTGATCCTGGCCTTTCCGCCGGCTTCGTCCTGGCCGCACCAGGCGGCCTTCGAGACGGTCTTTGGGAACACCTGGCGGATCGCGGCCGCGTCCATGTTCGCCTACCTGTGCGGGGAGTTCTGCAATTCGTTCGTGCTCGCGAAGATGAAGATCCGGACCGCGGGGAGGTTCTTGTGGATGCGAACCATCGGGTCGACCATCGTGGGCGAGGCGGTCGACTCGCTGATCTTCTATCCCCTCGCCTTCGCCGGGGTGTGGCCGAAGGAGCAGGTGATCGCGGTGATGATGAGCAACTACGCGCTCAAGGTCGGGTGGGAAGTCGTGAACACGCCATTCACGTATCGGGTGGTGAATTTCCTCAAGCGCGTGGAGCACGAGGATTACTACGACCGCGGTACGAACTTCACTCCATTCAGTCTGGAGGCTTAGGGAAGGACTCGGGGGCGGGCTTGTGGGGTTGGTAGTGGGGGGAGTGGGTTGCTTCGTGGCCCAAGGCCAGGCGTCGCGCTGCCCGAAGGGCAGCGCTCGCGCTCGCGGCGCGAGACGGATTGGCTACTGAGAAACCCACGCAGGAACGGCCCATTTGGGGCACTTTTCGAGGCTGTCCTGGACCCCGGCTTTCGCCGGGGCGACGGAAACAGAAGACCCCTGCAAGCCCGGTCGTTGCCGGCGGTCTCTGCAGGCGGCACTTGGACCCAGAGATGGAGCGGGGCCGGGCACTGATGCGGGTCGCATGCGCCGGGGTTTCGGGCGCGAGTCGCCACATTCCGTCTGCGAGGTTTGCGCCCGACTAAGCCGACTAAGGAGCCACACGATTCCATCGTTCCGGTATTCCAGTGGCGACGCAGGAGGCGGCCCCGGCGCAGCGAGCCCGCATCGGTGCCCCGGCCCCGCGGGCCACCACTACCAAGCCTCGCGAGATCGCTTCGTCGGCTGTCTTCCCTCGGCCTCCTCGCGATGACGACCCGGGTTTCTCCCAGACGTCACGTCCAACCGGACGTGATGTGCTGAAACTCGCAATGACGACCCAGGTGCTTTTCTCAGCACGGAGGTGGTCGGGTGGTTTAGGCGTTCAGGAGTCTGGTGGCGGCGAGGGCGATGACGGCGATGCTGTTCTTCAGGTCCTCTATTCCCACCCATTCGTCGGGCTGGTGGGCGAGGTCGAGGACGCCGGGACCGTAGGCCACGGTGTGGGGGATGTGGCCGATGCGGTCGAAGTGCTTCTGGTCGTAGGTGCCCGGGCTCGCGATGATCTGGGCCTGCTTCCCGAGCACGCGTGAAATCGCGGCCTGCAGGGACTGGGTCACTGGCGAGTTCTCGGGGGTGGCGGTCGGATGCACGACCATCCGGTCGGTGAGGTCGTAGCGGAGGCCGGGGACGCGTGCCTTGACCGATTCGAGGAGCTTCTGTATCTCGGCCTTCGTCGAATCGAAGCCCTCCTCGAGCAGGAAGCGCCGGTCGAAGATCGCGTGGGCGCGATCGGCGACGCAGGGGCTCTGCACGTCCTCGCCCACCTGGCCGCCGCTCATCGTGTTCACGTTGAGGGTGGCGCGCCGCGACAGCTCGGGAACCACCGGCACTTTTGTCATGCGCTTCGCGAGTTCGGGCTGCAGCTCGGTGCGAATCGCTTCGAGGATCGCGCCCATGTCGTCGATGGCGCTGTGTCCGAGGTAGGGCATGGAGCCATGGGCGATGCGGCCGTGGGTGACCACGTCGAACCAGTAGACCCCGCGATGGCCGACGCAGATGCGGTCGACGTTGAGCGGCTCGGGAATGATGGCGAAGTGGGTGTTCTGCGCGGTCACCCGCCCGGTCTTGCACAGATAGGCAACACCCGCGTAGCCGCCGCTCTCCTCGTCGACGGTGCCGCTGATCTCGATGGCGCCATTCGTCTCCACCCCGGCGCGGCGCAGGGCCTCGGCCGAGAAGAGCGCCGCGGCGATGCCCGCCTTCATGTCGCAGGTGCCGCGTCCCCAGATCTTCCCGTCCGATATCTCGGCGCCGAAGGGGTCCTTCGTCCAGCCCCGGCCCGCGGGAACCACATCGAAGTGGCCGTTCAGGTGCAGGGTCTTGCCCGCTCTCACGCCCTCCTTGCGGCCGATGACATTGACGCGCGGATTCTTCGCGGTGTGCTCGGGCATCCCCTCCGCGGCGATGTATTCCTCGGTGAAGCCCTTGCCCTTCAGCCACTTGCCAATGCAGCGGGCGCCGTCCTCGTAGAACTCCCCGGGCGGGTTGACGGTGGGGATGCGGATCAGTTCGCGCGTGAACTCGACCGCTTCGTCGATCACGCTTTCCGCGGCGCGGATGATCCGTTCGTCCTGCGGTCCTTCGAGGCTGCCCCGCATGAGGCTATTCGGTCTCCAGCGCCTGCTTGGCCGCGTCCAGCCCGGCGCGGGTCTCCTTCGAGATCTTCGGATAGTGGAGCTTCATGGAGCGAAGGGTGTCGATGATGATGTCGGCCACCGCCAGTCTCGCGAACCACTTGTGGTCGGCGGGAATGATGTGCCACGGCGCGTAGTTCGTGCTGGTGGCGCCCAGCATGTCTTCATAGGCCCGTTGATATTCGTCCCACAGCGCGCGTTCCTTGACGTCCCCCGCGTTGAACTTCCAGTTCTTCTCGGGCTCCTCCAGGCGGGCCAGGAAGCGCTTCTTCTGTTCGTCCTTGGAGACATGCAGGTAGAACTTGCGGATCACCGTGCCGTTCCGCGTGAGGTACTTCTCCCAGTTCCGGATGTCCTCGAACCGGTGATCCCAGATCCGATCGGACGCGAGTTCGCGGGGCAGCCGCTGCTTGTCCAGGTATTCCGGATGGACGCGCACCACCAGGGTCTCCTCGTAGTACGAGCGGTTGAAGATCCCGATGCGGCCGCGTTCGGGCAGGCACTTGGCGGTGCGCCAGAGGAAATCGTGGTCGAGCTCCTCCGACGAGGGCGACTTGAAGGAGAACACCTGGCAGCCCTGGGGATTCACCCCGGACATCACGTGCTCCACCGTCGAGTCCTTCCCCGCGCCGTCCATGGCCTGGAAGACGAGGAGCAGCGCCTGCTGGTCCTGCGCGTAGAGCATTTCCTGCATGCGCCGGAGTTCTTCCACGCCTTTGCGCAGGTGCTTCTTCGCGGTCTCCTTGGACTCGTAGGAGCCGGTGGAATCGGTGTCGATGGACTTGAGGCGCACCTTGCTGCCGGGGCGCACGCGCAGATCGGGAAGGTCGATGTCAAAGGTCATGGTTTTCCTCTTTCGTCTACTTTAATCCGCCCGCGCGGGCGAGGACTTCGACCTCCCCGAGACGCCAGCCATCGAAGGATCGGGCCCCGGCATCGGCCACCAGGCGAATTCCCGTCGCCGAGACCTCTTCGCCCAGGAGAGTCAGCACGACCCGGCCCGGCGTTCGCAAGAGATCTTCGACCAGCTGGTCCCGCTCCGCTGGGCCATAGATGGCAAAAGGGCTCCAGTTTCCTTCCGCATCGCGAACGTCGACCCGGAATCTGGTGGGGAGGATCTCCCTTCGGGTGAGGGGAAGAGCGACCGCCGCGACGGGCACGGCTTCTTCCCCGAATCCGATCTGCATCCACTCCCCTCCATGGATCGTGTCCTCGACCACCCATTGGGTGTCGGGATCGCCGTCGCCGGCGAGAGCGGCCTGCCCCGAGGACGCGCGATAGCGCCACGCGGGCGAGCGGACCCTGGTGAGCGAACGGGCCGGCGGCCGGGCGGGGCGGACCGCGGTCGCGGTGGGAATCGAAAAGACCACGTCCTGGCCGGAAGGACGGAGCCAGAAGGCGCTCCTCGTGAACAAGCTTCGACGGGCGAGGCGCCCCTGGGCCTCGGCGTTCGCCCAGTCGGGCGGCAGGGACGCCTCATCCTGGTGATAGACAACCGTGTCGACCCCCGTGAGGGCGAGAGTCCTCAAGGCATTCGGATCGGGCAGTTCCTCCGCGGCCTGGCGAAGGATGCGGGTGAGCAGCGGAGGAAAGGACACGTAGGCCGCCACGATCGGCTTGCGGTGGAACAACTGAAAGTACATGTCCACCGATTCCATGCGCACGAGACCCTCCCCGTGAATGGGCGCTTCGACCACCGCGCGGGCCCCGCTCTCCCGAAGCCATGCGTACACCGGGGGAATGTCGCGGCCGGTGGGAAGGCTCTCCGCCCACGGGAACCGCTGGGCATGCTCGAAGGGCAGAAAGGCCGCGAGGAGCAGCGCCGGGACTCGACGGCTTCGGGCGACGAGGTCGATCCCCCGGGCGGCCAGAAGGGAGAGGGGAAGCATGGCGAGG
>DAORUA010000117.1:0-9916 GCA_035432945.1 Vicinamibacteria bacterium
TCGCGGGACCGGTCGGCCAGGTCTTCCTGCGCATGTTGTTCATGGTGGTCATGCCCCTGGTCTTCGCCTCGATCACGCTGGGGGTGGCCGGCCTCGGCGATATCCGCAGGGTCGGCCGGGTGGGCGGCAAGGCCATCGGGTACTTCTTCTTCACCACCTGTCTCGCCGCCACCCTGGGCCTGATCGTCGTTAACGTGATGCGGCCCTGGGAAAGGGTCCTCCCGGAAACCCGCGCGGCCCTGATGGAGAGATTCGCGGGCGATGCCTCGACCAAGGTCGAAGCCGCCGGCACCACCGCGAAGTTCGGCCCCGAAACGTTCGTCGCCATCGTCCCGCGCAACCCGATCGACGCCGCCGCGAAGACGGACATGCTGGCGGTGATCTTCTTCGGCCTGATGTTCGGCGCGGCCCTCACCATGATCGCGAGTGAGAAGGCGAAGCCCATGATCGTCTGGCTCGAGGCGCTCAACGAAGTGGTCATCCAGATCATCCATTTCGCCATGCTCCTTGCCCCCTATGGCGTGGCCTGCCTGATCTTCACCGTGTCCTCCCGGTTCGGATTCGACCTCATGATCGCGGTGGCGGCCTTCGTGATCACCGTGCTCGTCGCCCTGTTCGCGCACGTGGCCATCACCCTGTTCGCCATCCTTCGCTTCGTGATCGGCATCTCGCCGCTGGTCTTCCTGTCCCGGATCAAGGCCGCCCTCGTGACCGCCTTCTCGACGAGCTCCAGCAGCGCGACCCTTCCCACCGGCCTCGAGGTGTCCGAGACTCAACTGGGAATTCCCCGCCAGATCGCGGGCTTCGTCCTGCCCATCGGCTCGACCATGTGCATGAACGGCACCGCGATCTTCGAAGGCATCACCGTCATCTTCCTGGCCGAGATCTTCAACGTCGACCTGACCCTCGTCCAGATGGCGATCGTCATGATCATGTCCGTGATCACCGCCATAGGCGCGGCCGGCGTCCCGGGCGGGTCCATCCCGCTCCTGGTCGGCATCCTCACCATGTTCGGCGTTCCCGGCGAGGGCATCGCCATCGTGCTCGGGGTGGACCGGATCCTCGACATGTCGCGCACCACCGTCAACGTGTTCTCCGACCTCACCGCCACCGCATTCGTGGCCAGGAGCGAAGGCATCTGGTCGGCCAAGGACGTGCCCGCCCTGAAGTAGAGCCTCGGCCTCCCCTCAACCCTCGGGGGGTTGATCCGGTCCAAGGTTCATCAGGCAAGGAGCGCCCATGATGAATCGCGACCGTCGTATCCGGACACTGGTGAGCCTCACCCTGGCCGCTCAGATGGCGGTCATGGGACCCGCGCCGGGGGCGCTGGCCGCGACCGAAATCACGGTCCAGAAGATCGGAAGCGACGACGCCACCGCGATCCACGTTCTCAATCGCCTGACCTTCGGACCGAGCCCGAAGGATCTGGCGCGGGTGAAGCAGGCCGGGGTGAGCGCCTGGATCGACGAGCAGCTTCGTCCGGCCGGCGCGGCGGACACGGCTCTTGCCACCCGGCTCGCCCCGCTCGAAACCCTGTCGATGGGAACCGCCGAGTTGCGCGCGAAGTACGAGATCCCGCCCGACGTGCGGCAGCAGATCCAGAAGGCGCGCGCCGAGAAGGACGCGGCCGAAGGCAAGACCGGGACGGCCACCCCGGGAGAGCGCTACGAGCAGATGGATCCCAAGGCTCGTCGCGAGGAGCGTGAAGCCATGGTGAAGCAGTTCCCGCAGCTCGCGAACCTCCAGGGCACCCCGCAGAAGGTGGTGCAGGAGCTCCAGGCCGGCAAGGTCCTGCGCGCCGCCTACGCGGAGCGCCAGCTCGATGAGGTGATGGCCGACTTCTGGTTCAACCACTTCAACGTCTTCGCGCGCAAGGGCCCGGTCGAGTTCATGATCGGCGACTACGAGCGCGGTATCCGCGAGCGCTCCTTCGGGAAGTTCGAGGACCTGCTGGTGGCCGTGGCCCAGGGCCCGGCCATGCTCTTCTACCTCGACAACTGGCAGTCGGTGGACCCGGGCTTCTCCCCGCGGGATCTCTATCGCCAACAGGGGATGGGAGGACGTCCGCGGCCCAATGGCAATCGACCCCCGCCAGGCGGCGGCGGCCAGGGTGGGGCGAACCAACCCCCGAAACGCACCTTCGGCATCAACGAGAACTACGCACGCGAGCTGATGGAACTTCACACCCTCGGGGTCGACGGTGGCTACACCCAGAAGGATGTCGTGGAGGTGGCGAAGGCCTTCACGGGCTGGACGATTCTCGGCGAAGGCCCCGGAGGGCCGCGACGCAACAAGGAATCGCGCTTCGCCTTCGCCGAACCGGCCCATGTGAAGGGCGACAAGCACGTGCTCGGCGTCACCATCAAAAACAGCGGTGAAAAGGAGGGACTCGAGATCCTGCACCTGCTGGCCACCCACCCCTCCACCGCGAAGTTCATCTCGGCCAAGCTGGTCCGGCGTTTCGTCGCCGACAGTCCGCCGCCGGCTCTCGTCGATCGCGCCGCCGCCACTTTCGCGAAGACCGGCGGGGACATTCGTGAAGTCCTGCGAACCATCCTGACCTCGGAGGAATTCCTCGGGCCCGCGTATCGCTCGGCCAAAGTGAAGACTCCCTTCGAGTTCGTGGTGAGCTCGGTTCGAGCCACCGGAGCCGAGGTGAAGAACCCGCGCCCGCTGACCGAAAAGATCAGCGCCATGGGCATGCCGCTCTATCTCCAGCAGCCGCCCACCGGCTACAAGGACGCCGCCGAGGAGTGGGTCTCGACCACGTCGCTCCTCGAACGGATGAACTTCGCTCTTGATCTCTCGGCCGGGCGCGTGCGTGGCGTCACCCTGGACACGCGCTCGCTGAACAGCCAGGCCGCGACCCTCGACTCGGTCGCGGCTCAGATCCTTCCGGGTGGTCTATCGCCGAAGTCGAAAGAAACGCTGGAAGCAGAGGCGAAGAAGGACAACGATCCGGCGAAGCTCGTGGGCCTCGTGCTCGGCTCACCCGAGTTCCAGCGCAAGTAGCTCCGAGGAGAAACCCATGACCCTCAACTCTTCACGCCGGATCTTCCTCAAGTCGTCGGCCCTCGCGGGCGTGGTGTTCGGCGCGGCCCCGCGCTCGCTCATGCGGTCGGTGTTCGCGGCCGAGGGAAACCCCGGAAAGCGGAAGACCTTCGTGGTGGTCTTCCAGCGCGGCGCCTGCGACGGCCTCAATACCGTCATCCCCTATGGAGACTCGGGCTATCGCAAGGCCCGGCCCAGCATCGGCATACCGTCGCCGAAGGACGGAGATGCCTCGACCGCGATCGACCTCGATGGGCACTTCGGCCTGCACCCGGCTCTCTCCGACCTCGCTCCCCTCTACAAGAGCGGCAGCCTCGGCATCGTCCATGCGGTCGGCTCGCCCGACAATTCCCGCTCGCACTTCGACTGCCAGGACTTCATGGAGAGCGGAACCCCGGGGATCAAGTCGACCGCCGACGGCTGGATGAACCGTTTCGCGGCAACCCTTCCGCGCACGGATTCGAAGTTCCGCTCGGTGGCGCTCACCCAGACCCTGCCGCGCGTTCTTCGGGGGCCCTCCCCCGCGGTCGCCCTCGCCCGGATCGACGACTTCCATGTGCGCGAGGACATCGCGATGAGCGAGGGCTCGGGCATGGCGCGGCCCATGCGGCGTGGCTCCACGGGTGGCGCGGGTGGGAGCGATGCGGCCGCGAAGAAGGCCGGGGACGATTCGTCCGCCGCGGCCTTCGAGAAGCTCTACGCCGATGCCGCGAAGGACATGCTGGGGAACGCCGGACGCGAGACCTTCGAGGCCATCGAGGCGCTCAAGGTCGCCGATCCGGCGAAATACTCCCCGCGCCCAGGCGCCTCGTATCCACGCGGGCGCCTCGGCGACAGCCTGAAGCAGATGGCCCAGCTCATCAAGGCCGACCTCGGCGTGGAGCTCGCGTTCGTCGACATCGGCGGCTGGGACCACCACACCGCGGAGGGCGCTTCCACCGGTCAGCTCGCGAACCTGCTGCGCCAGCTGGGCGGATCCCTGGCGGCGTTCAACCGCGACCTGGACGACCGGATGAGCGACGTGGTGGTCCTCACCATGACCGAGTTCGGCCGCACGGTTCGAGAGAACGGAAACCGCGGCACCGACCACGGCCACGGCAGCGTGTCGTTCGTGATGGGAGGTCCGGTCAAGGGCGGGCGCGTGCTTGGCCGGTTCCCGAAGCTCTCGGAAGAGAACCTCTACGAAGGACGCGACCTGCCCGTGACCACGGATTTCCGGGATCTCGTCGGCGAGGTCCTGGTCCGTCACATGGGTGTGGCGGACCTCCGGAAGGTCTTTCCGAACTTCGAGGTGAAGCCTTCCGCATTCGTGGGCGCGCTGCGTGCCTAGCGGGAGCCTCTCGGCCTCAGGGGGCTGGGGACGGCGCCCTATTTCGGCGGATCGATGATCTCGACCACCACCGACGCGAAGACGTTGGTGCCCGGAACGCGGGCGGTGATGGTCGTCGTACCGCGGTCAGGGGTGTTTCCCGGTGTCCATTCGGCGGTGGCCACTCCCTGAAGATCGGTGGGCACCACGCCACTGAAGAGGCCGACCGGGCTGCCGGTGGTGTTGTCGAAGGCCTCCCAGGCGATGTTGGTGTCCCTCGATACCGTGCCCACGTCGCGAAACAGCCTCACGGTCAGGAACGCCTTGGTGGCGAAGGTGGCGGTCAGGCGCAGACTCCCGGAGAGTGACACCGCGGCCCGATCGGGGTAGGCCTGGGTGAACACGACTGTCCTTCGCACCGAGAAGCCGTTGAGGGTGGCGCTCACCACACCGTTGCCAGGGCTGCGCGGACTCACCAGGTTCACGGTGGCCACGTTGTCACTGCCCGCCCGCACCTGGACCGAGCTGGCGCCGCCTCCGGTGCCGATCGAAAGCGTGCCCACGGTGGTCGAGAAGACGACCTCCCGCAGGTCCTGGGGGAGGTCATTGTTGATGCGGGCGAAGACCGGAAGCACCGAGGCTCCGTCGGCGGGCGCCTCGGCGGCCGGCAGCTCAATGTTGATCACGTTGGTGGAGGCCACCGCCTGAAAAGCGATGTTGGCGCTCTGCGAAGCCTTCACCTCGCCGCCATCCCGGATCTCCGCCGAGATCGTGGCCGTGCCGGTCTGGTTCGAGCTGCGCAGCGTGACCACCGCGCGCCCGTCGCTGTTCGCGGTCACCACGATCGAACGGGCCTGGGTGGACGTGCCCGACGGAAAGCTGCCCAGGGTGGTGGTGAATATGATGTCGCGATAGCGCTCGTCTGTGGTCGGATCGATCTGGGCGGTCACCTGCGCAGTCGAGAAGCCGTCCGCGGGCAGCGAGGGCAGGGAGATGGTGAGCTGCAGAACCTCCCCGGGGGACGCCGGCGTGTTGAGATCGGTGCAGCCGCCAAAGGGAAGGACGGCGGTGAGCAGTGCTATGAGGATCGCGCGAGACCGGCAACGAGAGAACAGGACCAGCATCAGAATCCGCCTCCCCGGAAGGCCTTGGCCAGATTCAAATCCAAGGATACCGCCACGTAGGGCACGGCGCCCAGGGAACGACCGGTCACCAGCGGGTTCGGGTCGTTCTTCAACAGCAGCAGCGCCCCGCCCCCGATGCGCAGCGACCGCGTGACCCGGAGGCCGAGACCGAGAACCAGATTCCAGCGCTCACCCATGAGGTTGTCGAAGCGGGCGTCATCTTCGGTCTTCATGTTGGTCAGGCTGAGCCCGACCGTGGCCGCGAGTCGCTGCCCCAGCGACCCTCGCTGGCCAAGAGACGCCTCCTTGTTCACCGGGCGGAAGTAGATGTTGGCCCCGAGATAGAGCGAGCCCTTCGTCACCTCGAAGGCGTAGAGCAGCCCGAGGTCCATCGAAACGTAGACGCCGGCTGAACTGGAGACCGGCTCCGTGGTCAGGGTCTGTCTGACCACGGTGGCGAGCGCCTGCCCTTCGATCTGGGCGGCAAGGGCCAGGAGCGCCCGGTCGCCGGCAAGAATGGCTCGCTCCACCTCGGACGCATAGGCTTCGAGACTCTCCGCCCACTTCTCGGCGCGGCGGATTTCTCCCGGCCCGAGGCTCGCGAGGGCGGCGAGGCGCTCGAGTTCGTCGGCGCGGAGGGCGCCACCCTCGATCAGCGCGTCGGCGTAGCGACGCTGGGACGCGCCTTGAAGCACGAGAGCCTGCAGCCACTCACGGAGTTCCCGCAGAGCCTGGGCATTCCCCCGTTGGCGATCGCGGAACGCGGCAGCGTCTTCGGACCGTATGGCCGCGTCCAGACTCCTGCCCGCGCCGGCGCCCGACTCGCCCAGCGCACGCGATTCGAGCCTCGCAACCGGTGCGCCCACGAAATCCCGGGCTTCAGGGGAGAGGAAGAGCGTGCTCCTCGGGTTCCTCGGATCGAGTTCCGGTCGGGCCTCGAGGGCCTCGAGCAGCCTGCGCAGTTCGGGCGCCGCCGCGACCAGGCGCAGGGCCGAGAGCAGGCTCGGCGCCGCCTCGCGGTACCGCACCGACGCCGCCTCGCGTTCCGCCTGCGCCGCGAGGAGATCGCGGGTCAGGCGCTGCAGTTCGTCCCGCGACAGATCATCCGGCGCGCCGGCGATGAAGAGGGCGCTTGGAGAGGTCGCCTCACTGGCGGCGCGCGCGGGCGCCGCCGGCCGGCCTTCATTCATCGCGGAATCGAAGGCCGCGCGAATCCCGGAAGCCAGGGCACTGGCCCGGGTGACGTCGAGATCGGTGATGGCGTAGAGCTCGCGCCGGAGGAGTCCGTCGAGGGCTTCTCTGAAAAGCCGCTGGCCGCGCTCCGAGAGCCTCCGGTCGAAGGCGATCCGGAACTGGAAGTGGCGGTTCGGCCGCACCGGGGGGACCTGAAAACGGAAGCGGCCCTCGACGTCCACGCCGGAGACGAGCGCTTCGCCAGGCTGCAGCTCACTCCCGAAGGCGTCGGTGGATCGCGCCTTCTCGAGATACTGGAGTTCGACGCGCGTCGTGCCGGGCAGGGCGCGCCCCGCGATGAGGAAGGGGACATCGAAGGGAAGCCTGGAAAGGAGGACTCCGGACTCGACGTCGAGGTCCACCTCCACGGCCTGCGCGAGTAGAGGAGCGGGGACGGCGAGGAGCAGCACCGCGAGAACGGCGAGCCGGGGCAGGGCGGCAGCGTTCATGGGTTCAGGGCACCAACCTTGGAGCATACCAGCCGCCCTGCTGAGCCTGGCTGGCTCGGATTGGGGTAGCGAGGCCTCAGCGCTTCGAGGGGGGCGGACCGCGGTCAGCTCGGCGCCGCATGTCTTGAACGCCCGGGGTCCGGGTGGTTGATGGAGATGTCTATTATCATGGTGGAGATAGACATCTCGCTGGAGATCGACCACATGAACTGGAGCGTAGCCGACGCCAAGCAGCAACTCTCGGAGGTTCTGCGACGCGCCGCCACCCGTCCGCAAACCATCACGAAGCGCGCGCGCGACATAGCCGTCGTCATTGATGTTCAGGAGTTCCGCGAGTTCCAGCAGTGGAAGAGCGCGGGGCGGAAGAAGACCGTGGCCGAAGCCTTCGAGGACCTGCGCCTTCTCTCGGGAACCCGGGGGCCGGCCCTGAAGGCGCCCGCACGCCGGGACCGGCGGCGGGCTTTCTTTCCTCCGGCCAAGTGATGGATCTGCTCGACACGAACGTCCTGTCCGAGTTGTCGCGCAACCGGCCTGATCCGGGGGTTGTGGCCTGGGCCGGCGATCGAACCGAACTCGCGATCTCGGTGGTCACCGTCGAGGAGGTCTACTTCGGACTCTCCTCCCGACCCAACCCACGGGTCATGGGCTGGTTCAAGTCATTCCTGGCGGAGCATTGCCGGGTGTTGCCCGTGACCGCGGAGGTGGCGCGCGTGGCCGGCGAACTGCGAGGCGCCTTCAAGGCCCGCGGCGTCGCTCGGACTCAGGCGGACATGCTGATCGCCGCCACCGCCCGCGTGAATCAAATGAAGCTGGTGACGAGGAACGAGCGCGACTTCGCCGGCTGCGGCATCACGGTGGTCAACCCGTTCAAGTAAGCCGCCGAACGGTTCCACCGGTGTGGCCACGTGTGGCTATGCTGGGGCGGCATGGAACCCAGCAGTCGGGACCTCAAGAACAACCTGAGTCGATACATCCGCCGAATCGAGGCGGGCGAGCGCATCGCCGTGACCGCGCACGGACGTGTGGTTGCCGAACTGGTGCCCCCATCCAGGCCGAAGGCCGGTCACCGAAGCCGGTACGATGACCTGGTGGCGACCGGCGTCATCCGGCCTGCCCTCGAGGAGGGCGACCCGCTCGAAGGCTGGCCAGACATCAGGCTCCCGAAGGGCACCGCCGCAGCGTTGATCGACAGCGACCGTGGCGAAGCGTAGAGCGCCGGAGAATCGCCCGGCTCGACGACGCGTGGCACGCAGGGCGCCCGACCTTCTGCTTTCGACCCGTTATATCGAATCGAGTGCGCTGGTCGCGGCGCTGCTTGAGGGTGATGCGGCAGCCAGGGCGTCGATTCGCGCGCCGGGGCAGCGAGTCACGTCCACTTCGTGACTCGGGACGCCCGGGTCCGAGACAACGCCAGAGCGCTCGGCTATGCCATCGAGTGAGAGATCTTTTGTTTCCGTTGGTCAGAAGCGCCAGCCCAGTGAGAGGGTGGTGCCCCAGTCGTTCTTCTGCGCGCCCAGGGTCGCCGGCTGGCTGTCGTAACTCTCATAACCCTTGATTCCGAGATAGAAATCCTTCAGGACCTCCCGGCTCAGCTTGGCGCTCGATTCGAGGCGAAAGCGGCCCCACTGGTTGAGGCCGATGAAAGCGGTTACCCCCATCTGGATATCGGTGTTCGGGAAGTCGTAGGCGAAGTTCGCGTAGGTGAAGCCGAGCGCCGCCTCGACGTTGGTGGTCTCCTCTCCTTCAACCGGCACCTCGTGGTTGAGGGCCAGGCCCGCCCCGCCCACCAGTTCGTTGCGGGTATTGCGGGCCAGGTAGCGGGCCCAGCCGCCGGTGAAGCTGCTGCGCCACTCGTAGCCGAGTTCGCGGTTTTGTTCGATGGCCCCCTGGGCGACAAGGCGCTGGCCGCTGGAAAACAGCCGCCGGTAGGAGAGGGTCAGGGAGCCTCGCCGGGTGTCGTCTACCTCGGGCTGGCGGGTCAGGACGGCGTCCGCGTCCGCGGTGAACTCGAACTTCGGCCGGCGGAAGCGCACGCTCCCGTCCAGGTCGAGCTGAAGCAGCTCCGAGGCGCTGGTGTAGCTCGCACCCAGGTCGAGGGAGCCGCTGATCCGGGCCCAGAACCTCGCCTCCACGAGCTGGATGCGCGCAACCTGCGCAAGGAGCAACACCTGCCCATCCCGAAGGTTCGCCACGAGCAGGCCCTTCCCGTCGGGAGAAGGGGTCAGGGAGCCGAAGTGCAGCCGGCCCTGCATGTCCTCGACCTCGAAATACTCCGGCGCCGTCACCTGGACGACATTCCCCCACTCGATCTGAATCGTGCCCATGTCGTCCGTCTTCAGCTCCAGCCGGCCGCGGGACATCGATCTCAGTTCCCCCACGATGCGCGTACCGTTCTCCAGCACGATCACGTCCACCTTCACCGCGGCGGCGGCCTCGGCGGTGAGGGTGGCCGACATCACGATCACGGCCAGGGCCATCCGGGCGAACCGGAAATCCATGCACGGCTACCCGCCCAGGACGCCGATGGCGACCTGCGCGCAGAGGATCTTCAGGATGGTCATGGATGGGAACACGGTGGCGAAAGCGACGTCGATGCGGTCGCTCGGCAGGGCCCGGTTCGCGTAGGCGAGAATCGCCGCGTTGCCGGTGGCGCCCGACACCACGCCGAAGAGATCGTCGGTCGACATCCCGAACGCGTAATGTCCGAGGCCCATGACGGTCACGAGCGCACCCATCACGATGGCGACACC
>DAORUA010000118.1:0-9857 GCA_035432945.1 Vicinamibacteria bacterium
GGTCCCGGTGGGGAGTATCGAGACGCGCAGGATCGGTTGGAGGTCGCGCTCCGACTTCCCCCGCTGGGTGATTGCGAATCCGATGACCGCGACCGAGGCAGCGAGGAGTCCCCAGGCGATGCGTTCTCGACGGGACATCCCCCGGGGATGAGCCTGGTCGAACGTCGCCGCTCCCCCGGATTGCGGGTTGCGAAGCATCTCCTCGAGGTCGAGGCGGACATCGGCGACGCTGTGGAGACGCTGCTTTGGATCCTTCGCGAGGCAGCGCGTCAACAGGTGCTTCAGGGACTCGGGTCCCGCGGTGGGCAGCAGGCCCCAGTCCGGCTCGCGGGTCAGGACCGCGGCCAGCACATCGCTGACCGTCTCTCCGCCAAACAGCCGTCGCCCGGTCAACATCTCGAAGAGCACCACGCCGAAGGCCCAGATGTCGGCGCGCTTGTCCACGGGCTTGCCGCGGGCCTGTTCGGGAGACATGTAGGCCGCGGTGCCCATGATCATTCCCGCCTCGGTCATGTGGCGCGACATTGTGGGGGAGTGGGACAGTTGTGAATTCGCCCCGCTGGCCGCGGGATCCCCTTCGAGGGCCTTGGCCAGACCGAAGTCGAGGATCTTCACCTTGCCGTCCGGCGTCAGCTTGATATTCGCCGGTTTCAGATCGCGGTGGATGATGCCGCGCTCGTGGGCCTCCTCGAGGCCCTCCGCGATCTGCTTCGCGATGCCGATGGCCTCGTCGACAGGAATCGCTCCCCGCTTCAGGCGCTCCGACAGGTCCTCACCCTCCGCGAGCTCCATGGCAAGAAAGTGCGCGGTCGAACCGTCGGGAAGAGTCGCGGCCTCGAAGCCGTAGACGTGGGCGATATTCGAGTGAGAGAGGGACGCCAGGACCTGGGCTTCCCGCTTGAAGCGGGCCAGCCGCTCGGTGTCGGCCGCCAGAGCGGCGGGGAGAACCTTGATCGCGACATCGCGATTCAGGGTGGTGTCCCGCGCGCGGTACACCTCTCCCATGCCGCCCGCGCCGATGGCTGCGGTTACGTGGTAGGGACCGAGACGGGTTCCGGGGGGGCACGACATGGATCCGCGCAGTCTAGTAGCGGTTTCGGCCGTTCGTGGCGGGCGTACACTGCGCGGATGAAATCCATACTCCCGCTGGTGGCGGTGTCAGGACTGACCATGGCGTGGCTGGCGGGGCCCGCGCCGGTCACGGTGGTGCGGGCGCAGGCGAAGCCTTTGGCGGCGGCCCCGTTCGACATCCTGGTCCATCGCCATGTCATGGTGGCGGCGCGCGACGGCGTGCGTCTCGCCACCGACATCTACCTTCCCGCGCGCAATGGGGTCGTGGCGACGCGCGTGCCCGCGATCGTGGAGCGCACGCCCTATAACAAGGACCGGGGGCCGGACGCCCTGGTGAACTTCTTCGTGCCGCGCGGCTACGCGGTGGTGTTCCAGGACGTGCGCGGCCGGTACCGCTCGGAAGGAAAGTGGCGTCCCATCACCGACGATGGCCCGGATGGCGCGGACCTCCTGAAGTGGATCGCCGAACAGTCGTGGTCGAGCGGCAAGGTGGGCATGGTCGGCACGTCGTACGCGGGGGCGACGCAGCACGCGGTCGCCATCACGGGCGCCCCCGCTCTCGCCGCGCTGGTGCCGGTGGACGCGATGAGCGATCCCGGCTACTACGGCATCCGCCATAACGGGGCTTTTGAACTCCGCTGGCTGAACTGGATCTTCACCCTGGGGAACGCGAGCGGAATGAGCGCGGGTCCCTCCGGCCTTTCCGCGGGGGCCTATGGACAGCTCGCGGGCCTCCGCGCGGCTAAGGATCCTCCGGCCGGGCCGGCGCTCACCGCGATGGGCGGCCAGGTGCGCGAGTTCGTGAAGGCCCTGCCCCTTCGCCCGGGAGCGACGCCGCTCAAGTTCGCTCCTGATTACGAGTCGTGGCTGATCGAGGCCATGCGGCACGGGGGCAACGACGCCTTCTGGGCGGACATGGGCTCGAGCGTCGTCGATCACGTGGCCCGCTATCAGGACGTGCCGGTCATGCACCTCACCGGTTGGTACGACTCGTGGGGAGCGCAGGTCGCGAATCTCAACTACGTGGAACTCTCGAAGGCCAAGAAGCAGCAGCAGCGCCTGGTCGTCGGGCCCTGGACCCACGGCGGCCAGGGCACGAGCTTCTCCGGCATCGCCGAGTTCGGGCCCGCGGCCGCGATCAGCCTGAACGAGCTGCGCCTGCGCTGGTTCGAACGCTGGCTGAAGGGCGTCGACAACGGGGTCGAGCGCGACACCCCGGTCCGCCTCTTCGTGATGGGCGCCGGCGAGCCGTACAAGACGAAGGAGGGCCGGTTGTTCGTCGGCGGGGTTTGGCGCGACGAACGCGAGTGGCCGCTGTCGCGGGCCGTCAACACGGAGTACTTCTTACACGCGGACGGCGCGCTCTCCACAACCGCGCCGGCCGAGGCGCCGCCAACCCGCTACGACTTCGATCCCCGGCGGCCGGTGCCCACGATCGGCGGCAACGTCTCTTCCGAGGGCGTCCTCATGCTCCGGGGCGCGCAGGACCAGCGATGCACCTCGGACAACTGGCTCTGCACCGACACGCTGCCTCTCTCCGCCCGCCCCGATGTCGTGGTCTTCCAGACCCCGGCCCTGGACCGTGACGTCGAAGTGACCGGGCGGCTGGTGGTGAAGCTGTGGGCGAGTTCCGACGGGCCCGACACCGACTTCACCGCCAAGCTCGTCGACGTCTATCCGCCGAGCCCGGATTTCCCGGCCGGGGTCGACCTGAACGTGGGCGACAGCATCGTCCGCGCCCGCTACAGGGAATCGCTCAAGACCTCGAAGCCCCTGGAGCCCGGGAAGCCCTACGAGTTCACAATCGAGATGTATCCGACCTCGCTGGTCTTCCGGCGCGGGCACCGCATCCGCGTCGACATCTCGAGCAGCAACTTTCCGCGCTTCGACGTGAACCCCAACACCGGCGAGCCCCTGAACGAACAGCGGCGCTCACGCGTCGCGGTCAATGCCATCTATCACGATCCGGCGCACCCGTCGCGCATCATCCTTCCGATCGTCCCCATCCCAGCCGCGAGTCCGGCCGAAGCGCCGAGCCCGCGCTGAGTCTCAGGCCCTGGACGCGGGAGGCCCCGGGCGCGTTCCGATAATGCGCCCGCACCGCGGAGGTGTCGAGGAGGTAGCGCGACACGGCCTAGGTTTCCCGCTCGCGCTCGGTCACGAGTTCCCGGACGGAATCGCGGCGGGGCGAGAACTTCTTCCCCTGTCCAAGCAGCCCGCGGCCGAGCGCCTTCTTGTTCGGAATCACCAGGACCCGCATCTCATCGGACGCCTGGCCACGGCCCTTGCTCCGCTCTGTCTCTTCGTGTCGCACCCAGTGGGCCAGCGCCGAGGCCGTCAGATCGAGCTCGCGTGCCACGCTCCCGACAGTCCTGGACTCGTCGAGGACCAGGCGAACGGCCCCGGCCTTGAACTCATCAGGAAACCGCCGGCGCGTCCGTTTCGCACCTGTTTGCTTGTCCATACTTCGCATCGTATCCACCTTTCGTTAGGTGTCCACGAAATCGGGTCAAGCCCACTACTCCACCGGGAGACTTACCGCTGCGGGGGCAGGCCTCGACTCCTGGTCAGCACTCCGAAGAGAACCGCGCCGGCGGCATACAGGCCGGCGAGGGCCCAATAGCCCGCCGAGCCGCCGTGGGTGAGGCCGTGCTTCAGCAACACGATGGCGCCGATGGTCAGGTGGGTCTGGTTGGCCGCCACGACCGCACGGCCGTAGATCCCCCCGAGGATGTTGTGCCGGGCGATCCAGTTCATCGACGCGAATCCGAGCAGCGCGGCGCCGAGAATCGCGGGAAAGGGCTCGGCGACGGGCGCCGCGAAGACGGCGCCCATGATCTCGACGCCCGCGAAAAGCAGGAGCAGACCGAGGGCAGCCAGGCCCACGGCCGACGCCCCCACCAGGAGTTTCACGCGGTCTCCGCTCATGAGTCCCGTCCCGTGCGCTGAAATCCGCCGGGGTACATGACGGTCAGGAAGGCGGCGATCAGGAGGACGTTGAACTCCACGCCGTTCCGGCCTCCGCCCACCACGAACCAGCCTTCGCGGCCGTGGACCATGATGATGCCCATCACGAGCACCGAAACGGTGATCCATCCGAGAGGCTTGAGGAATCGGCCGGACAACAGAGCCACGGCCATGGCCACGTGGGACAGTTTGATGGCCCAGGCCAGAGGGAGGCCGAACGGCGCGAATCCCGCCGGGTCGAGGTACAGGCGGCCAAACGCGTTCACGCCGCCGTCCATCATCCCCGGCAAGCTGTGCGCCAGCATGACCACGGCGAGGGTGACTTTCAAAAGGAATGCGCGGTCCTGCCAGTTCATCGAGTTCTCGCTCCGGTGGTGAGGACGCGAGCCCTGAGGCCGCATCGCGTGTTGTACCGGAGCTTAGTCCCCGGCTCCAATGGGGCGCGAGAAGTCGGAGAAACCCCTGGATTGGGTGGCGCTGGACCAGAACCCGTCCCGCCGCGGGCTCAAGGCCGGCGCGGTGGTACGCTCCCGCCAGGAGAGACATGGCCAGCAACCCACCAGATTCGAACCGCCCGACTCCGGTCTCGGACCGCATTCGGGCGCGCCTCCAAAAAGCGGGCCGGCGCTTTCACGCGAATGACAACATCGCCGCCTTCATCGAGGAGGGCGAACTCGATCAGCTGCGGCTCGAGGTCGCGAGCCGGATCGACGGACTGCTTCAGGCCCTGGTGATCGACACCGAGAGCGATCACAACACTCAGGACACCGCGAGGCGCGTGGCCAAGATGTACCTGATGGAGGTCTTCGCGGGTCGCTACCACAAGCAGCCCGAGGTGACCGAGTTCCCGAACGTGTCCCACCTCAACGAGCTCATGATCGTGGGTCCCATCACCGTGCGCAGCGCGTGCTCCCACCACATGTGCCCGATCCTGGGAAGGATCTGGATCGGGGTCATGCCCAACGAGCATTCGGCTCTCATCGGCCTTTCCAAGTACGCCCGCCTGGTCGAGTGGATCATGACCCGGCCCCAGATTCAGGAAGAAGCGATCGCCCAGCTCGCCGAGCTGCTGCAGGACAAGATGCAGCCGGACGGCCTCGCCATCGTCATGGAAGCGGATCACTATTGCATGCAGTGGCGCGGGGTCAAGGACATGGAGTCCAAGATGACCAACAGCGTGATGCGCGGCTCCTTCCTGAAGAACCCCGACCTGCGGAAAGAGTTCCTCGCGCTCCTCGCCAATCGAAAGAATTAGGAAGAAACATGCTGGTACGACTTCTCTACGCGAGCCGATCCGCCGCCGACATCAACGACGCCCTTCTCGGCGCCATCCTCGAACGCTCGGGCCGATACAACACCGCGCACGGGATCACCGGCATCCTGTGTTCCTATCCCGAGGGCAGGGTCTTCCTGCAGGCTCTGGAGGGTGGCCGCGCCGCGGTGAACGACCTGTACGGCAGCATCGTCCGCGACCCGCGCCACCTCGAGGTGACCCTGCTCGACTACACCGAGATCACGGAGCGCCGCTTCTCGAACTGGCGCATGGGCAACGTGAATCTGAACCGGGTGAACGTGGGCAGCATTCTGCGCTTCTCGGAAAGCCCGATCCTCGACCCGTTCTCCATGAACGGCCGGACCGCCCTCCTGCTGCTCGAGGAACTCGTCACCACGGCCGCCATCGCCAGCCGCGACGGCGTGTAGCCGCCGGGGTTTCAGTCCGGGCCTGCGGAGGGCAGAAGTGAGGACTAAAACGTCGTCCGATGCCGCCGGGCGAGCCGCGGCTCGCCTCCAGGAACGAGCGCCTTTGGACCAGCTCGCGCTGAAGGACCGCGCGCTCGACGTGGCCGCGGAGGGCGTCACCATCGCGGACGCCCGCCTGCCCGACCGGCCGCTGATCTACGCCAACGAAGGGTTCGAGCGCATCACCGGATATCCCGTGAGCGAGGTCCTGGGCCGGAATTGCCGGTTCCTTCAGGGTCCGCACACCGATCCGGGGGCGGTCGCGGAGATTCGCGCCGCGGTGGCCGAGGAGCGGGAGTGCGTGGTCGAGATCCTGAACTACCGCAAGGACCAGACGACGTTCTGGAACCGTCTCTCCATCACCCCGGTCCGGGACCCCACGGGCGCCGTCACTCATTACATCGGCGTCCAGTCGGATGTCACGGCGCGTCGGGAGGCCGAACAGGCGCTGCGACGGTCGAAGGAAGCGCTGGAGCAGGACGTGCGCCTGGCCGCCCGCATCCAGCAGACCCTGCTGCCCCCGCCCGACATGCAGATGCGCGGCTTCCGTCTGGCCCACGCGTTTCGACCCTGCACCGATCTGGCCGGCGACGCCGTGGGGATCGTCACGCTTCCCCGGGGACAGCTGGGGCTCTATCTTCTCGACGTGAGCGGGCACGGGGTGGGGGCGGCGCTGCTCTCGTTCACCCTGAATCACCTGCTCTCGCCATCGCTCGAGGGGGCGCTTCTGGTGGAAGAGACCGAGGCGGGCCCCGACATCGTCCGGCCCTCGCGGGTCGCCGAGCGCCTGAATCGGCAGTTCCCCATGGACCGCACACGGCAATACTTCACCCTGGTCTACGGCACCCTCGACGAATCGTCCGGGCAGTTCCGATATGTCATGGCCGGTCACCCCCTGCCCGTCCTTCTGGCGAAGGATGCTCCACCCGCGCCGATCAACGGCAGCGGCCTGCCCATCGGCATGATCGAAAACGCGCGGTTCGAGGACGAGACCGTCACCCTGCAGACCGGCGATCGCCTGTACTTCTACACGGACGGCGTGACCGAGGCGCTCAATGCCGCGGAGCAGGAGTTCGGCTACGCGGGACTGGTCGAGGAGATCGGTCGGTGCCGCGATCGCCCCCTTCGCGAAGGGCTGGACCTGATCGCCGACCGCGTGCGCGACTGGTCGGGCGGACAACTGCGCGACGATGTGTCCCTGCTCGCGGTGGAGAGAATCGCCGAGGCCCCCGGTTAGGAGTCGGAACCCGGCCGCACCCGAGGTCCGCGGGGCCACCAGGGGAAGAAGGCGTTCGTGCGCTCCGCGTACTCGCGATAGGCGGGCTTGGTCTGGTCGAGCTTCTTCTCGAGCAAGGTCACGCCCGAGACGCGCATCAGCAGCAGCGTCATCAGCACGGGGCTGAACATCGTCCACCAGCCTCCGGGAGTCGCGGCCGCGAAGCAGAAGAAGCTCCACCACACCACGGCGTCGCCGAAGTAGTTGGGGTGGCGGGTGTAGCGCCACAGGCCCCGGTTCATCACCTGGCCCCGGTTCGCGGGATCCCGCTTGAAACGCGCCAGCTGCCAGTCGCCTCCGGCCTCGAACATGAAGCCGAGCAGGAAAAGCGCCAGCGCGACGAGGTCGAGCGGGGTGAGCGCGAGCGGCTCGCTTCGGCGCTGGACCTGGTAGAGCGGCATCGAGATCGCCCAGAACAGGAGCGCCTGGAGCCAGAAGACAGTGAGCAGGCTCCGCAGCGGGAAGGCCTCGGGGTTCCTCTCGCGCATCTCGCGGTAGCGGTAGTCCTCGCCGTGGCCCCAGTTCCGCCACAGGATGTGAAGTGACAGCCTCACGCCCCAGACCGTGACCAGGCCGGCCACCAGCGGCTGGCGCAGGCCCTGCCCGTCCCCCGCGGCGAAGTACACCCAGCCCAGGAGGACGAAGCCAAGGCCCCAGAACACGTCGATGATGCTCGCATCCCGTTTCGCGAGGCTCACGAGCCACAGAAGCGTGGTCATGGCGAGGGCCACGCCGAGTGCTATGACCGGCAACGGCCACGCGGTCATCCGCTCACCTCCCCATACCTCACGCGCACATCTTAGAGACCGTCCTTCGCGACGTCGAATGCGAAATTCCCCGTGACCAGTTCCATGACGCCGGCCGCTCATCGGCCCGACGCCCGCGGGGTAGGATTGCCTCCCCTTTTGGAGGCCCTCATGATCCGACGACCCGTTGCCCTTCTTGCCGTGCTGTGCGCGAGCGCGGTTCTAGCCCAGGCGCCCTCGCCTTCTCCCGCGCCCGCTGCCATGGCGAAGAAGGTCGGAGCCGCGGGGTCGCCCGCGGCGTCGCCCTCGCCCGAGGCGCCGAAGAAGCCCGCCCTCACCAGCGAGACGTTCGGCGGAATCAAGGCGCGGCTGATCGGAACCGCCATGACCTCCGGCCGGGTGATGACCCTCGCCGTTCATCCCGACAACAACGGCATCATCTATGTAGGGAGCGCGTCGGGCGGAGTCTGGAAGACCACGAACGGCGGCGCCACCTGGCAGCCCATCTTCGACCGGGAAGGCTCGTTCTCCATCGGCTGGCTCACCCTCGACCCCAAGAATCCGAGCGTGGTCTGGGTCGGCACGGGAGAGCGCAACTCCCAGCGCTCGGTCGCGTACGGCGACGGCGTCTACAAGTCCGAGGACGGGGGCAAATCCTGGAAGAACGTGGGCCTTAAGAATTCCGAGCACATCGGGCGGATCGTGGTGAATCCCGACAACCCCGACATTGTGTACGTGGCGGCGCAGGGGCCGCTGTGGACCGCGGGTGGCGATCGGGGCCTGTACAAGACGAGCGATGGCGGGAAGACCTGGGAGCAGGTCCTCAAGATCTCGGAGAACACCGGCGTCACCGACGTCGTGATCGATCCGCGCAACCCGAACATCGTGATCGCCTCGTCCTATCAGCGTCGGCGGACCTTCTTCACCCTCATCAATGGCGGTCCGGAGAGCGCCATCCACCGCAGCACCGACGGCGGCAAGACCTGGACCAAGGTCAACACCGGCCTTCCCTCCGAGGAACTCGGCCGCATCGGCCTCGCCATCGCCCCCAACGAGCCCGACCTCGTCTACGCGAACGTGGAGGCCGCGAACCGCAAGGGCGGGATCTACCGCAGCTCCGACAACGGCGTCACCTGGGAGAAGCGGGCCGACTACAACCAGGGTTCGATGTACTACGGCGACATCTTCGCCGACCCCGTGAACCCGCAGCGCGTGTACATCCCCGACGTCTACCCCCAGGTGTCCGATGACGGCGGCAGGACCCTGCGGCCCTTCGCCCAGAGGAACATCCACGTCGACCACCACATCCTCTGGGTCGATCCGGCGAACCCGAGCCACATGCTGCTCGGCAACGACGGCGGCCTCTATCGCAGCATGGATGCCGGCACGACCTGGGTGTTCTTCGAGAACCTCCCCCTGACCCAGTTCTACGACATCGACGTCGACGACGCGCTTCCCTTCTACAACGTGTACGGCGGCACCCAGGACAACTATTCGCTCGGCGGCCCCTCGCGCACCCGCTCCGATCACGGCATCCTGAACGAGGACTGGTTCGTGACCAACGGGGGCGACGGCTTCGTCTCCCACGTCGATCCCTCCGACCCGAACATCGTCTACGCCGAGCTTCAGCACGGGGTGATCGTGCGTTACGACAAGCGCACGGACGAGCGTCAGGGCATCCAGCCCAAGGAGGAGAAGGGCGAAGCGCCCGCGCGCTGGAACTGGGATGCGCCTTTCATCATTTCCCCGCATTCACCGACCCGCCTCTACATGGGCTCGCAGCGCCTGTATCGCACCGACGACCGGGGTAACAACTGGAAGGCCCTCTCCGGCGATCTCACCCGCCAGGTGGATCGAAACAGGATCCCACTCATGGGGAAGGTCTGGGGCCCGGACGCGGTGGCCAAGAACACCTCCACCGCGCTTTACGGCAACCTTTCCGCCATCGCCGAATCGCCGAAGAAGGAAGGCCTGCTCTACGTGGGCGCCGACGACGGCCTCGTGCAGGTGAGCGAGGATGGCGGCGCCACCTGGCGGAAGATCGAGTCGTTCCCCGG
>DAORUA010000119.1:0-9819 GCA_035432945.1 Vicinamibacteria bacterium
GACTGGGTGCTGAGCAAGATCGAGCAGGACGAGGCCTACCGCGGATAGGCCGGCGAATTGCTGGCTATACTGATTCAATCCGCTGAATCAGGTCCCACCGTCCCGCTCCTGCCATCGAGGTCTCGTGACTAGTCAAGAATCGCCATCCCGTTTTGCGCCATCCGCTCGCCTTGGGCCGTATGAAATCCTGGGCCCCATCGGCAAGGGAGGCATGGGCGAGGTCTATCGCGCGAAGGACACGCGCCTCGAGCGCGACGTCGCGATCAAGATACTGCCCCCGGGTCTCGGCAACGACGAGCAATTCCGGGCCCGCTTCGAACGTGAGGCCAAGAGTGTCTCCGCGCTGAATCATCCTCACATCTGCACCCTGCACGATGTCGGGCAGGAGACGGTCAAGGGCGAAACCCTGCACTACATCGTGCTCGAGATGATCGAGGGCGAGTCGCTCGCCGCTCGCATCGCGCGCGCTCCTCTTTCCCTCGACGAAGTCCTCCTCTATGGCAAGCAGATCGCCTCCGCCCTCGATGCCGCGCACCGGCGCGGGATCATCCATCGCGATCTCAAGCCCGGCAACGTGATGATCACCAAGTCCGGGGCGAAGCTCCTCGACTTCGGCCTCGCCACCGCCGGCGCGCGCAGCGCGGTCCAGGGGGTCACGGCCATCGAGACCCACGACACCGTGGACAAGCCCCTCACCGAGCAGGGCACGATCATGGGGACGTTCCAGTACATGTCCCCGGAACAGCTCGAAGGCGCTCCCGCCGACGCCCGGACCGACATCTTCGCCCTCGGCGCCGTGCTCTACGAGATGGCCACGGGCAACAAGGCGTTCCAGGGCAAGAACCGCACGAGCCTCATCGCGGCCATCGTGTCCTCGCAACCCGCGCCCATCTCAAGTGTGCAGGCCATGAGCCCGCCCGCTCTCGATCACGTGATCCGCAAATGCATCGAGAAGGACCCGGACGACCGCTGGCAGAGTGCGAGGGACGTGGCCGCCGAGCTGCAGTGGATCGCGGAAGGAGGGTCGCGCGCCGGCCTGCCCGCGATGGTGTCGTCGAGACGCAAACACCGCGAGACCGCGGCCTGGGCGACGAGCACGGTGCTCGGCCTGCTTGCCATCGGCTTCGGCATCGCGTGGCTGCGGCGGGCGCCCGCCCCGCCTCCGGTCGCGCGCTTCACCATTCCCAATCCCGACGGCCTCACCGCCGCGGGCCCGCCGTCGGTGTCGCCCGACGGACGGGTCGTGGCATTCGACGCCGCCGACAACACCGGGAAGAGGCAAATCTGGGTCCGTCCGGTCGACACCCTGGAAGCGCGACCGCTTCCCGGCACGGAAGGCGCCCTCCGCCCGATCTGGTCGCCGGACAGCAAGTACGTGGCGTTCGTGGCCGACTCGAAGCTTCGCAAGGTCCCCCTCTCCGGCGGCCCGGCCCAGACCATCTGCGATGCGCCCGGGGGCGCCGACGGCACCTGGAACGCGGAGGGCGTGATCCTGTTCGACGGCCGGGGCACGGACCCGATCTGGCGTGTGGAAGCCTCGGGCGGTGTCGCGAAGATCGAGGTGGCGACCGATCCCGCGAAGGGGATCGCCTCGGTGGGGTGGCCCGAGTTCCTGCCCGACGGCCGCCATTACCTCTACATGGCGGGCCCCGCGAGCGGCGATGACCGGGCCCTGATGGTCGGCGAGTTGGGCTCCAGCGCGCGAAAGGAACTCTTCAAGACAACTTCAAAGGTCGCGTTTGCGCCTCCCGGCTATCTTCTCTACGTCCGCGAGCAGACCCTGGTGGCTCAGCCCTTCGACCCCTCGCGACAGGAGATCAGGGGCGAGCCGATTCCGGTGGGAGAAGGACTCGGCGTCAACAACGTGGGCGGCGCATCGTTCTCGCTCTCCACCAACGGAGTGCTCGCCTTCCGCGCCGGGGAAACCCAGGGCCGGCATCTCATGTGGGTGGATCGGAACGGCAAGGAAACCCCGGTCCTCGACGACGCGCGCAACTACACCGACACGTGGCTGTCCCCCGACGGGAGCCGTCTGGTCTTCGACCTCGGCGAGAGCGCCGACAAGGGCGACCTCTGGATCCGCGACCTGGCCCGGGGCATCACCTCCAGGTTCACCTTCGAGCCCGAGCGCGAATTCGCCCCGGTGTGGTCGCCGGACGGCCGCCGCATCGCCTACTCCAGGGTGGGCAAGGTCTGGGACCTGTATGCCAAGGACGCGGCCGGCACCGGCGAGCCGGTCGAGATCCTCAAGAGCGAGGAGAACAAGTTCGTCAACGACTGGTCGAAGGACGGCGCGTGGCTCGTCTACAACTCCCAGGGCAAGGACACCGGCTGGGACATCTGGGCCCTCCCCCTGAAGGGCGCCGACGCCAAACCCATCCCGCTCGCCCGGACGAAGTTCCAGGAACTTGGCGCCTCCCTCTCTCCGGACGGCCGGTTCGTGGCCTACCGATCGAACGAGACGGGCCGGAACGAGATCTACGTGCAGGAGTTTCCGGAGGCGCGGAGCAAGTGGCAGGTCTCGGCGAACGGCGGCAGTGAGCCCTTCTGGAAGGGCGACGGGAGGGAGTTGTACTACCGCGGCCGCGACCTGAGCCTGATGGCCGTGCCGGTTCAGACCACGCCCACCTTCAACTCGGGGACACCCCAGGCCCTTTTCAAGGCGCGGTTCGCGCTCGTCAATTCTCGAGCTCTGTACCGCCCGAGCCCGGACGGCAAGCGGTTCCTGGTCCTGCAGACTCTCGGCCGGGAGGCCATTCCTCCCCTCACCGTTGTGTTGAACTGGTCCGCGGCGCTCTACTCGAAGTAAATCGGGCTCGTCACCGCGAGCAGCGCATCCCCCTCGCGGTCCCACAGCTCGGCGCAGCACCACGTGTCCGACTCGCGGGGGGTTGCGGCCACGCGGCCCGTGGCCTCGGCGCGCGCCGAGGCGATCGTCCCGTTGTTACCCACGAGCCGGCGAGCGTGAGCGCAATTGAATATGATCTGCGCGTCGCCGATGTTTCGCTGCCGCTCCACACCTGGGCCGGCGACCTCCTGCCCCGCCTCCAGTCGCGGTCTTGATTTGAGAGGCCCTTCCCCTCATACAGATCCGTACCGCCCACGACGGCCTGAACCTTTACGCTGCGACGCTCTTCCGGTTCAAGAGCGGAAACACCCTTGATCGCGGCAGATGGTCGAGCAGCACCCTGTCCGCGGTCGCGAGCCGATAGCCGCGGGCTATCGCGTGTCCGGCGATGAGGCGGTCGAACGGGTCCCTGGTGAAGCTGAGGGTCGAGGCGCCGTCGATGATGTCTCCGACGCGGCAGTCATCGAGGCGGAACCGGCGGTCCACCCTGCCTACCCGCGGAGCACGTCAGGGCGAGAAGTAACTCACGATGTAGACATGGAGGACCTCGAGCCCCGAGCCAGTGAACACCGACCCCGACGCAGGGTCCCACACCGTCACGGGATAGGCTCCCGCCACGGGGTTCTGATCAATGAAGGCGGGAAAGACCCCTAGAATCGGGAGCGCCTCGGCCCCGGAAGCGCGCAGGACGGCATGGAGCACCAGGACCCTCCGAGTGGTGGCCCCGGCAGGGCGCGGAGTCAGGCTGCTCTCGAGGACGCTCTCCACTGAACTCCCTGCAATCCCAATGATGCGATCCACCACGCTGGTGATGGCCGGGGTGGAGGCCTCGCACACCACGCTGCCGTCGACGTTGACGCCGCGCAAGAATTCGCCGGGGGGACACACTGCAGCGAGCCGCGCCTGCGCGTTCAGCGAGGCGCGCGCGGCCGCTGCCGTTGACGCTCCGGTTCCTCCCTGCGACACGCCCAGGGGCGTGGTGAGTCCCGAAAGGGAAGTGATGTCCAGGTTGGCTCCGCTCCGCGCGGATTGCAGGTTCGCCCGCGCGTCCGTCGCGTTCATCGCCCCGGTGCCGCCCTGATTGATCGGAACAACCGATCCCGCTAGCATAAAACCTGACGACGCGATGCCGCTGAGCGTCTGCGCATCCCCGGCCTTCGATGACCACAAGGCTCCCGGCGCAGCGGTGAGTTCCTGCCGCGGCGTGAGCGGGGTGAACCCGCCACCTGACCCGGCGAGTTTGACTCCGACCTCAAGCCACCTCTTGCTGCCCGAGAAGGCCGTCGCTCCAAAATCCAGAGTCACGGTGAAGAGGCCACCGGTGACGACCACCCCGCCCAATGTCACCACCGTGCCGACCGGGATCCCCGCCGTCAGCGCGTCATAGAGAATGAACTGCAGGTCATAGGTCCCCGTCGTCGGCGCGCCGGCTGAAGAGAGCCGACCCTGGTAAGTGAAGGCCGTCCCCTGCGGGGTTTCCGCCGACGCCACGTGGCCCATCAGCGAGCAGCACAAGCACGCGAGCAACACGCCCATGCTCCAGGAAGCGCCCGAAGCCTTCCGCGACCCGCCGGCGAGAGAATCAACCGCTCTGTTCATTTGATTAATCCTCCGTGAAGGCCTCGCGCATGATAGGCGATCAGTCTTCCGCCCGTTGGGCCAGGCCCGCGCGAGCCCGGCCCGGAAGTGATGGCGGCGATACATGAGGCGCGCCCTTATCATTGCGCGTCGCCGACGTTTCGCAGCCGCTCGACACCTGGGGCGGCGACCTCCTGTCCCGCCTCGACGCGGGGCTTTGATTCGAGAGAGATCCTTCCATTCATGCAGATCCGTAGTGCCCACAGCCCCGACAGCGACGACGCGTTCATGTTCTACGGCCTCGCCAAAGGCAAGCTGGGCACGGGCGGCCTCGATGTGTCGCACGTCCTCAAGGACATCGAGTCATTGAACCGTGATGCGCTTCAGGGAACCTACGGAGCGTAAGCGAAACAAGGGCGGTTTGCCAGTCAATTCCCACGACCGCGGAGCGGTCGCGGCGCGCCGGGGGGGGCACTTCGGCCGCTCGTAGGGCGTCCGGGACTTTGCTCCGAGGGGCGTCCGACGGGCCGAACCTTCGCGGCTCGCAGGCTTCGCCTTCGTGCGGCGCAACCCCGCTTTCGCCGCCGCTTCCTACGCTGCCTCGTCGCCTCTGTCGTTGTCCGAGGTTGCAAAAGTTCAGCCCACGGGCGATAGCCGCTTTTGCGCACCCTCTTCTCGGGTTCAACATTCTCCGCGGTTGGGGACAGAGATGGCGTAAGCCGCGAGCCCCACGGGCTCGCGGCGGCGAGGACCCCGGCATAGTGGATTGTGTGAAACCGAGGCATAGGCACGCTGGTGGCGAGGCGGCACAGGAGCGATAGGGGGTCCATGTCGACCGCGACGGTTCCATCGGCGTACTCCTTCTTCAGGGTGATCCGTACGAGGCCGTTGGGCTGCTGCTCCCGAAAGCCCCGTCAGCTGGTGAAGACCCGGTTCTCCGAGCACGGCGCCACCCTGTCTCCCGACGGGAAGTATCTCGCCTACCGGTCCAGCGAGTCGGGCCAGACCGAGGTCTACGTCCAGGAGTTCCCCGAGGCGAAGAGCAAGCACCAGGTCTCCACCAGCGGCGGGTTCGATCCTTTCTGGAGGGCGGATGGCCGGGAGCTCTACTACCGGACCCGCGACCGGAAAATCATGGCCGTGCCCATCCAGCAGGGTTGCTTCGTCGCGGGTACCAACGGAATGGCTCCTCGCAATGACGACCCCAGTGTGTTTTGAAGTACAGGCTTGGTAGTGGGGTACCGGCCTACTCGATGTAGATCGGACTCGTCACCGCGAGCAGCGTGTCCCCCGCGCGGTTCCACAGCTCCGCGCAGCACCACGTGTCGGATTCGCGAGGCGTCGCGGCCACGCGCCCCTCCGCATCAACCCGCGCGGTCGCGATCGTGCCGCGGCTACCCACGAGCCGCAGCTCCGCCTCGGGAGTCTCGGCGCACCAGGCCTGAATCTCTCTCGCTCTCGCGCGCTTGACCCCCTCACCCACGCTCGCGGTTGGACCGCGATCGTCGATGGCTTCGATCTCCAGCGAGGGTCCGCTGCTGACGTAGGTGCGGCCCGCGCGCAGCGCTTCGAGAACGGATGGGAGGCTCGAGTCGTCCGCCGCCACGCAGGTGATGGGCACCGGGCCCTCCCAGTCCTCGGGGCGATGCGCGTCGGTGGCGCCGGTGGCGGTCAGCCGAAGGCCGCGGTTCAGCCAGTCGCGCCACAGATCGAGGCAGCCCTGGTTGCGCTCCTCGGGGCCGTCCCACAGCCCGCCCCACACTTCGACCGCGTCGGCGAGCGCGGGGTCGAAGTCGTGATGCGTCCAGCGGCAGCCCGTGCACACGTCGTCGGGCGGCGCGTCGGGATGGGCGATCACCAGGAAGCTGCCGGCCCCCCGCACGCTTCGGGCCATGTCATTCGCGGTGCGACCCTGCCGGCCGGTGCGCCAGTCCACCCACTTGTCGGCGCCCAGGGCGAGGGCATGGCCGGCGTACGTGGTCAGCTCGATGCCCGGCAGGACGCTGATCGCGTCCCCCACCTGCGATCGCAACACGTCGACTCCGGTCGTGGTGTTGTGATCGGTGAGGAACATGAAGTCGAGGCGTCGGTGGCGCGCGAGGGCGGCCATTTCTCCGGTAGTCCAGCGGCCGTCCGAGTGTTCGCTGTGGAGATGCAGCTCGCCGCGCAGCCAACGTCGCCCGTTTGACGGCGGCGGATCCGGGGCTCGGTCGGGGGAAGCCACGGTGATCGCATCATCGACCTCCGCCGCGGCCTCGACCTGCACGGTGTACACGTTTGGCTGGCCGTCCGGGGGCGCGATCACCGAGTGGACATCTACTTCGATCGTCCACTCGCCCGCCGGAATCGCGCCCGGCACGAAGCCAGGCGTGGCGCGCATCGCACCGATCTCGATCACCTGCCGCGGAGCGAAGCGATGCGCCGCTCCCCGGAATCCCCGCGGATCGAAGAGTTGCACCGTCATCAGGCTGTGAGGATCCTCCCCGCCCCGGTCGTACCGGAACTCGATGCGGAGCGCAGCCGTCCCCGGAGGCACGGTGAAAGCATGCGGCCGATACGACTTGCGGTCCGCGCGGGTGAGCCCTTCGCTCGCTTCGAGGAGTTTCATGGCGCCTTTCAGTCTGCCACGACGGACATGCGCCGAGCGGTCAGGGCCACGCGGACCCGCTTCCCCGCGAGATCGCGGGACAGGCCGAGGGCCAGCCTTGCGCCGTCCACAATGAGCTCGCCTTCTTCGGACACCATGCCCTCCACGAAACTCGCTCCCCCGAGCAGCGCCGCCACCTCCGGTGACGCCGGCCGCTCATAGACCGCCTCCGGCGGGCCCACCTGCGCCACTCGCCCACGGCTCATCACCGCGACGGTATCGGACAGCTCCAGCGCTTCCTCCTGATCGTGGGTCACGAAGATCGTGGTGATCTTCAGCTCCTGCTGCAGGCGGCGGATCTCCTGGCGCATCTCCACGCGCAGACGCGCGTCGAGATTCGCGAGCGGCTCGTCGAGGAGGAGGACGCTCGGCTCCAGCACCAGGGCGCGGGCGAGGGCTACCCGCTGCTGCTGCCCTCCGGAGAGCGCGCCGGGCGAGCGGTCGTGGAGCGAGGTCAGGCCCACGGTCTCGAGCAGCGCCCGCACGCGGCGCTCCAGTTCAAGGCCCTCGACCTTGCGCAGCCGCAGCCCATAGGCCACGTTCTCGAAGACGCTCTTGTGCGGCCAGAGGGCGTAGCTCTGGAACACGAAGCCGATCGACCGCGTCCACGGCGGCTGGTGGGTCACGTCTTCCCCACCGATCAGGATCCGGCCCGCCTCGGGGGTCACGAAGCCCGCGATGCTGCGCAGGAGCGTCGTCTTCCCGCAGCCCGACGGGCCCAGAAGGGTGTTGAAGCCGCCAGGCGTGAAGGTGAGCGACACGTCCGCGAGCGCGGGCTCGCGGCCGAACGACTTGCAGATACCCTCGACCTGGACCGCCACCGGACCTCGACTCATGCGGCCACCCCCGAAGACGGAAACCGCTTCCTCACCAGGTAGAGCGGGACGTACACCGACACCATCATCGCCACCGCCGTGCTCGCGGCCAGGCCGAACTGGCCGCCCATCCCCATCGCCGCCTGGTAGATGACGATGCTCATGGTCGTGGTGGCGGCGCCATAGAGCATGAGCGTGGACGAGAGTTCGGTCAGGGTCATCAGGAAGGTGAGGGTGGCCCCGGAGACGAGGCCGGGCAGGATCAGGCGCGCGGTCACGTCGCGCAGCGCCTGCGCGGGTGTAGCGCCCACCGAGAGCGCAGCCTCCTCCAGGTTCTCGTGCACCTGGTAGAGCGAAGCCTCCGCCGACTTCGTCGCGTAGGGAACCTTCCGAATGAAGTACGCGAGAGCGAGGATCATCCAGGTTCCGGTGAGCCGCATCGGTTCGCGGTTGAAGACCACGATCAGGCCGATGGCGAGCACGGTGCCCGGGATCAGGTACGGGATCATGGTGAGGGCCTGCAGCGAAGGCGACAGCCACCGGTACGAGCGTCGCACCGCCACGTAGGCGAGGAGCGTGCCGAGGACCACGGCCACGAGGGTGGAGACTGCGGACAGGGCGTAGCTCACGAACACCGGAGCGGAGGAGCGGAGCGCGAGCATCCGGTAGTTGTCGAGGGTGAAGGGCAGGCCGGGGATGTCGGCTCGCCAGCTGAGGAACGAAGAGAACGCGATCACGAGATGCGGCACGAAGACGAGCAGGAAGAAGAGCGCGGTGGCCGAAGTGACGGCCACGGTCGCCCATGACGGCAAGGTCCTTTGAGCCACTCGTCGGGTTCCCGACATGACGTAGCTCCTCCCGGCGAGGACCAGGCGCTGCAGGAGCAGCACCGCCGTGGCAAGGCCCACGCTGATCAGGCTTCCCGCGGACGCCATGCCCGGATTGACGCCGCCCTCGCTCAGGAACTCGTGATACAGCAGCACGGGCAGGACGCTCACCGGTCCCCCGATGATCCGCGGCGTGCCGAAGTCGGCGAGGACGCCGGTCAGCACGAGATAGGCCGCGGTCAGGAGGCCGGGCAGGGCGAGGGGCAGCGCGATGTCGAAATGAGCGCGCGCCCTCCGGGCGCCGACGCTCTCCGCCGCCTCCTCGAGGTCCTGGTCGAGGCTCGCAAACGCATCGTGGGCGAAGAGAAACACGAGACCCACCGCTCCCCACACTCCCACCCACACTATGCCGTGAAAGCCGACGATGCTGTGCCAGGGCAGGCCGATGTCCCGAAGGGCCGGACTGAGAAGCCCGTTGTAGCCGAGCAGCATGATCCACGCGTAGGCCCCGAGGAACGGTGGCGAAGCGGTGGCGAGGGTGGCCAGGGTCAGCACGAGGTCGCGGCCGGGCAGCCGGTAGCGGGCGTGGAAGAAGGCGAGGGGGGTCGCCACGAGCATGGCGAGGACGGTGGTGACGATCGCGAGCCCGACGCTGTTGAGGAGGGCCGTCCGGTAGCGGGCGGCGGTCAGGTACCGGAGGAAGTTCTCGAGAGTGAAGCTGGCGCCATCGCGCGCGAGGAGACTCGATCGCACGATCCAGAGCTGAGGAACCACCACCAGCACGACCAGCAGGACGCCCAGGAAAAGGGCGACCAGGAGCCACGGGTCCCGGCGCAGGCGCTGGAGGAGGGTCACGACCTCTCCCTCGCCTCATCGAATCGGGCCAGGATCTTCGCGCGATCCCGCCCAACCCATACGGGATCGGCCCGGATCAGCTTCTTTCCCGTGAGGTCGAGCAGGCCCTTCGCGGGCGCCACGTCGTCGCGGGCCGACCGCCGGCCCACCTTCGTGCGCACGATCTCGTGGGCCTCGCGGCTGGCCATGAAAGCGAGGAAGGCAAAAGCACTCTCCGGGTGCGGCCCGCCCGCGATGAGACCGGCCCCG
>DAORUA010000120.1:0-9811 GCA_035432945.1 Vicinamibacteria bacterium
CCAACGAAGTGAAGATGATCGGCACGCTCCGCACCTACGACAAGGCAATGCGCGATGTCCTCATGGAGCGCATCAAGCGGACCGCTTCGATGATCGCCCAGAGCGCCGGCGCCACCGCCGACGTTTCCTTCGGCCAGGGACTGCCCGTGACCTGGAACGACCCCGCTCTGACCGCGAAGATGGATGCGACCTTGCGGCGAGTCGGCGGCTCGAGGATCCTCCCCGACGTCTCTCCGAGCACCACCTCGGAGGACTTCTCATTCTTCCAGCAGCAGGTCCCCGGCGTCTTCTTCTTCCTGGGCGTGACGCCTCCAGGCACGGCTCCCGCCGACACCTACGCGAACCACTCCCCGCGCTTCTTCGCGGACGAAGGAGCGCTCATCACCGGAGTGCGGGCCATGTCGAACCTGGCCGTCGACTACCTGACCCGCTAGCGACATCTGTGGTTTCCCGCGGGGCTTGCCGGGTTGCGGGCGCCGCGCGCCTTCGAGGGCCGGGGCCGACATTGCGCCCACGTCGGGGGCGCACCCCTTGCTGTGGATCGGGGGCCCTCGTTCGCCGTAGTCCTGCACGATCCAACCCCGCCTCAGGGCGCAACGTCGGCCCCGGCCAGAGCCCCGCGCGTCAACCGCGACCACTGCCCTCGGCCCCGCTCCAGATTTGGGTCCAAGTGCCGGCTCCCGAAACCGCCTGCAACGACCGTTACAAGCGAATTCGCACGCCGTGTTCTTCGGCCCACTCGCGAAGCGCTCGCGCGATTTCCGCCCTCTCAAACTCGCGCCACTCATCGACGCGCTGTTCGCGATGCAGAAGGTCCCGGAAGCGTGGGTAGGCCCCAGGCTTCCGGAAGAACCCGGAGACCTCTGATGCTGAGTCGGGCAGCACCATCTCCGTGAACGCCAGAGCGAGCCTCCTCCCGAGACCGAGTTCGGCCCCGTGAGGAACGGCGACATAGAGACGGCCATCGTCTATGTCCTCGGGAAGTTCATCGTCGAGGTCCGCGGAATGCGAGCCCCAATGGATCGTTCCGGTCTCCCGACAGACGAAAGCTGAGTTGTCGCCCAGGTGGCTGGCGTTGACCCAGTCGAACGCGGAAAGAAGATCGTCGAATTCGACGGCGACGTCTTCGCTCATCGCCTGTCCGCCTGACTTCGCTCGGGGTGCATGCTGGTTTGACGAGGCAAGGAGTGTAGGCCAGTCCGGTTTCTCGACAAACCCTCTTTGTTTCCATGGCCGATTGGGAGTCCCCCGGGTCGCCAGGAACCGCGAGATTGCTTCGGCCCAAGCCCAAAACGGAGTGGGGCCTCGCAATGACGGAAGGAGCACGCAGCTCTGAAACCGCCCCAACACGCAGCCTAGCCGGAGTTATCGAGGCACCAGTCGGCGGCCATGAGCATAATCTGATTCGTTCATACTCATAAAAAGTGCATTGACACGCACCAATTAGTTCGCGTATTCTCCGTCCGTCGTCGAACAGGAGAAACCAAACAACCATGGGCAAAGTCATAGGCATCGATCTCGGCACGACCAACTCGTGCGTTTCCGTCCTCGAGGGTGACGCGCCGGTCGTCATCGCGAACTCCGAAGGCGGGCGGACCACGCCATCCATCGTCGCTTTCACCAAGGACGGGGAGCGCCTCGTGGGCCAGGTCGCCAAGCGCCAGGCCGTCACCAACGCCGAAGCCACCATCTATTCGATCAAGCGTTTCATGGGACGTCGCCATAGCGAGGTCTCCGACGAGTTGAAGCTCGTCCCCTACAAGGTCACCGAGCAGGACGGCCTCGCCCGCGTGGATATCCGCGGCAAGGTCTACTCGCCGCCCGAGATCTCGGCCATGATCCTGCAGAAGCTCAAGCAGGCCGCCGAGGATCATCTCGGAAGCAAGGTCGACAAGGCGGTCATCACCGTTCCCGCCTACTTCAACGACGCCCAGCGCCAGGCCACCAAGGACGCGGGCAAGATCGCGGGCCTCGAGGTCCTCCGCATCGTCAACGAGCCCACGGCCGCGGCCCTCGCCTACGGCCTCGACAAGAAGAAGGACGAGACCATCGCGGTCTACGACTTCGGCGGCGGCACCTTCGACATCTCCATCCTCGAAGTCGGTGAGGGTGTGGTCGAAGTGAAGGCCACGAACGGCGACTCCCACCTCGGCGGCGACAACATCGACCAGCGCATCATGGAGTGGATCATTTCCGAGTTCAAGAAGGACGCGGGGATCGATCTGTCCAAGGACAAGATGGCGCTCCAGCGCCTGAAGGAAGAGGCCGAGAAGGCCAAGATCACGCTCTCCAGCTCCGTCGAGACCGAGATCAACCTGCCCTTCATCACCGCCGACGCCTCCGGCCCCAAGCACCTCTCGCTCAAGCTGTCCCGCGCCAAGATGGAGGCCCTCGTGGCCGATCTCATCGAGCGCTCGATGGTCCCGGTCAAGCAGTGCATGGCCGATGCCGGCCTCGATCCCTCCAAGATCGACGAGGTCGTTCTGGTCGGCGGCATGACCCGCATGCCCTTGATCCAGCAGCGCGTGAAGGAATTCTTCGGCAAGGAGCCCCACAAGGGCGTCAACCCCGACGAAGTGGTCGCGATCGGCGCCGCGGTCCAGGCGGGCGTCCTGTCCGGAGACGTGAAGGACCTCCTCCTTCTCGACGTCACGCCCCTGTCTCTCGGCATCGAGACCCTGGGCGGCGTCATGACCAAGCTGATCGAGCGCAACACCACCATCCCCGCGAAGAAGTCCGAGGTGTTCTCCACCGCGGCCGACTCGCAGACCTCGGTCGACGTGCACGTCCTCCAGGGCGAGCGCGACTTCGCCAAGGACAACCGGACGCTCGGCAACTTCTCGCTCGTCGGACTTCCGCCCGCGCCCCGCGGCGTGCCCAAGATCGAGGTTACCTTCGACATCGACGCCAACGGCATCGTCAACGTGACCGCGAAGGACATGGCCACGGGCAAGACCCAGCAGATCACCATCACCTCCTCCTCCGGCCTGGCCAAGGACGAGGTCGAGCGGATGGTCCGCGAGGCTTCCAGCAACGCCGATGCGGACAAGAAGAAGAGGGAAGTCATCGACCTGCGCAACCAGATCGACGGCCTTGCCTACAACATCGAGAAGCTCCTCAAGGACAACAAGGACAAGATCTCCGAGGGCGACAGCAAGCCCGTGGAAGAGGCGATCGTCCGGGCGCGGAAGAGCGCGGAGGTCGAGGATGCGGCGGCCCTCAAGTCCGCGCTGTCCGACCTCGAGAAGGTCTCGCACAAGCTGGCCGAGGATCTCTACAAGAAGACCCAGGCCCCCGCGGGCGGTCCCGGCGGCCCGGAGGCCGGCCCGTCCAACCAGGCGGACGGCGGTTCCGCGGCGGGCGCCCCCAAGGGCGACGTGGTGGACGCCGAGTACGAAGTCAAGAAGGACTAACGCTTTCAGTTGAACCGCCGCCTTGGGGGGCGGCCGGTCTAAGACCTCGATGAGGCGCGGCATCCCCAAAGCCGTCGCCTCTCGAAGTCACAACACTTACCCCCGTTCAGAACACACTAACCGACCGACAAACGTGTCAGGTCACTGTCAAGGAGTAAACAAGGGATGGCGAAGAAGATTAACGTCAAGCCTCTTCACGACCGCGTTCTCGTAAAGCGCGTCGAAGAAGCGGTGGAGCAGAAGGTGGGAGGGATCATCATCCCCGACTCCGCCAAGGAAAAGCCGCTCTCGGCCGACGTGGTCGCGGTGGGCCCGGGCGAATACGACGACAGCGGCAAGCGCAAGGCGCTCGACGTCAAGGTCGGCGACAAGGTCCTGATCGGCAAGTGGTCCGGCACCGAGGTCAAGATCGACGGCGAAGAGTATCTGATCCTGAAAGAGAACGAGATCCTCGGGATCCTCGGCTAAGAGATAAGAGGAAATTAAAGGAACTATGGCAAAGCAAATTGTTTACCACGACGACGCCCGCTCGGCGATCCTCCGTGGCGTGAATGCCCTGGCCGACGCGGTCAAGGTCACCCTCGGTCCCAAGGGCCGGAACGTCATCATCGACAAGAAGTTCGGCTCGCCGACGATCACCAAGGACGGCGTCACCGTCGCCAAGGAGATCGATCTCAAGGATCCGATCGAGAATCTCGGGGCCCGCATGGTCCGCGAAGTCGCGAGCAAGACGTCCGACGTGGCCGGCGACGGCACCACCACCGCGACGGTTCTGGCCCAGGCCATCTACCGCGAGGGCATCAAGAGCGTCACCGCGGGGATGAACCCCATGGAGATCAAGCATGGCATCGACCGCGCGGTCGAGGTCGTGGTTGAAGAGGTCAAGAAGCTCTCCAAGCCGGTCAAGGGCACGATGATCGCGCAGGTGGGCACCATCTCCGCCAACAGCGACGAGACCATCGGCAAGATCATCGCGGAAGCGATGGAGAAGGTCGGCAAGGACGGCGTCATCACGGTGGAAGAGTCGCGCTCCATGGAGACCTCGCTCGAGGTCGTCGAGGGAATGCGGTTCGATCGTGGCTACTCCTCCCCCTACTTCGTGACCGATTCCGAGCGCATGGAAGCGGTTCTCGATGACGCGTACATCCTCTCCTTCGAGAAGAAGATCTCGAACATGAAGGATCTCCTCCCGATTCTCGAGAAGGTGGCCCAGCAGGGCAAGCCCCTCGTGATCATCGCGGAAGAGGTTGAAGGCGAAGCCCTGGCCACCCTGGTGGTCAACAAGCTCCGCGGCACCCTCAAGGTGGCGGCAGTGAAGGCTCCGGGCTATGGCGATCGTCGCAAGGCCATGCTCGAAGACATCTCGTGCCTCACCGGCGGCAAGGCCATCACCGAGGACCTCGGGCTCAAGCTCGAGAACCTCAAGCTGGAAGACCTCGGCCGGGCCAAGAAAGTGGTGATCGACAAGGAGAACACCACGATCATCGAAGGCGCGGGCAAGGCCAAGGACATCGAGGCCCGGGTCAAGCAGATCCGGACCCAGGTCGAAGAGACCACGTCCGACTACGACCGCGAGAAGCTCCAGGAGCGCCTGGCCAAGCTCGTGGGCGGCGTCGCGGTGATCCGCGTCGGTTCGGCCACCGAGACCGAGATGAAGGAAAAGAAGGCCCGCGTCGAAGACGCGATGCACGCGACCAAGGCAGCGGTCGAAGAAGGCATCGTTCCCGGCGGCGGCGTCGCTCTGCTCCGCGCCATCCCGGCCCTCGAGAAGCTGATGGACGGCAAGTCCCTCACCGAGGACCAGAAGGCGGGCGCCCAGATCATCCGCCGCGCCATCGAGGAGCCCATGCGCTGGATCGCCACCAACGCCGGCAAGGAAGGCAGCATCATCGTGGCCAAGGTCCGCGAGATGAAGACGGATGAGGGCTACAACGCCCGCACCGACAAGTACGAGAACCTGACCGAAGCCGGCGTCATCGATCCCGCGAAGGTGGTCCGTTTCGCCATCCAGAACGCGAGCTCGATCGCCGGACTCCTTCTCACGACCGAGGCCGTGGTGGCCGAGATCCCCGAGAAGAAGTCGGCGATGCCCGCGGGCGGCCCTGGCGGCCCCGGCGGCATGGGCATGGACGATTATTGATGTAACCCTGTAGGGGCGGGGCATGCCCCGCCCTTGCAGCCGTCGTACCCGAAAATCGCAGGGGCCGGGCGTACCCGGCCCTTGCGGTCCGTTCCCGCCAGGTCGCGGGCGGGCCCCGCCCCATGCGCGGGCGGGCCATGGCCCGCCCCTACATGCGTTTCCCTGCGCAAATGCCTCACCGGGCGCACCGACGCCTCACTCCGGTCCTCCCGGTGATGGATTTGCGACCATTCAGTCGCCGATTCCGACTTAATCAAGGTCTGCTACGTAGAATGATTTGACGCCTTTCTCTTCAGGGACAGGCGGGGCGATCCGTAGAAAACCTTTGAAAGCGCAAGAAAGACCAGAGAAACAGATGACTTCCAGATCCCGGGCCGTTGCCACGTTCTTCGCCGTGGCCATGGCCACGACGCTCCTCGCAGCGTTCTTCCAGTCCCAGATCCGGCGTCCATTGACCGCCGAGGCGAGTGCCCTGGAGAGCGCCGCCGCCTCCGCCACTCCCGCACCCGGCACGCCCCTGACCCTCGACACCTTCCGGAACATTGTCAAGTCCAAGAACGCCGGCGTCGTCAACATCACCATTTCCGCCAAGCCCAAGGCCACGAGCCGCGGAAGCCGCCAGCTTCCCTTTCCCTTCTTCGGCGACGACGATCCTCTGGGACCGGGCGAGCAGAACCAGCGCGCGGGCGGCTCGGGCTTCATCATCGACGCGGACGGCACCATCCTGACCAACCGCCATGTGGTGGATGAAGCGGACAGCATCTCCGTGACCCTGGTCTCGGGCAAGCGCTACGACGCCAAGGTCCTCGGCAAGGACGCGCGCACCGACGTCGCGGTCATCAAGATCGAGCCCAAGGAGCCCCTCACCGTGCTCGAGCTTGGCGACTCCGAAGCCTCCGAAGTGGGTGAGTGGGTCATGGCCATCGGCAGTCCATTCGGTTTTGGCAACAGCCTGAGCGTCGGTGTCGTCTCCGGCAAGGGCCGCAACCTCACCCTCGGCCAGCAGGGCACCGGTGTCGACATGATCCAGACCGACGCCGCCATCAACCCCGGCAACTCCGGCGGTCCGCTGCTCAACACCCGCGGCCAGGTCATCGGCATCAACACCCTCATCATCACCCAGGGCTCCGCCCAGAACGCGGGCGTCGGCTTCTCCGTGCCCATCAACGTCGCCAAGCCCATCATTCCCCAGCTCAAGACCAAAGGGAAGGTGACGCGCGGCTGGCTCGGCGTGCAGATCCAGAGCGCCTCGGAAGACATCGCGCTCACCTTCAAGCGGGACTCCGCGCAAGGCGTGGTCGTCACCGACGTCACCAAGGACAGCCCCGCGGAGAAGGCGGGCATCCAGCTCGAGGACTACATCTTCGAAGTCGACGGCCGCGTGGTGAAGGACAACACCGCGCTTACCGGCTACATCTCGGGGCTGCCGCCCGGCACCACGGTCTCGCTCAAGCTCATCCGCGCGGGTTCCGAGAAGACGGTGAAGGTCACGCTGGGCACGTTCCCGGAAGGGCCGACCGCGGCCGCCGGCAAGGACGATGCCGAGGGCGATGCCTCCGACGAAAAGGCCCAGACCAATCTCGGCCTCGAGCTTCAGACCCTGTCCCCGACCCTGCGCGAGCGCATGGACCTGCCCGACAGCGTGCGGGGCGTGGTGGTGCGGTCGGTTGAAGCCGGCGGCGCTGCCGAACTGGCCGGCCTCGCGCGCGGCGACGTCATCATCATGGTTTCGGGCGAGGAAGTGTCCTCGGTCAAGGAGTTCAACGCGGCCATCCGGAAGAGCGCGCCCGCCAAGGCGGCGCGCCTGCGGGTCCGCCGCGGGGATTCCGTCCTGGTCGTGGCCCTCCGCCTCGATCGCTGAGTCAGAGCCGACGAGCCGTTAACGAGCCGTACGCCGCACCGCCGCACCGCAGACCGATCAAGAAGGGAGTGTCCGCATGTCCGATCCGATAGATAACCAGCCGCCCGACTTCGAGTCCGGAGGCTTCTCTCAGTCCTCCCTGTCGGATCTCCCGTCCGAGATCAGTATCCTGCCCCTCCGCGACACCGTTCTCTTCCCCGAGGCGGTGCTGCCCCTCGCGGTGGCGCGTGACGCGTCGGTCACCCTCGTGAACGACGCGGTGCGCCAGCAGCGCACCATCGGCGTGCTCACCCAGAAGGAGGCGGCGGTCGACGACCCCGTCGAAGCTGATCTCTTCTCCGTCGGCACCCTGACCCACATCCACAAGATGTTCAAGTTCCCGGACGGCACGCTCCGCCTCGTCGTCCAGGGCGTCGGCCGCTACAGGATCCTCGAGATCACTCAGTACCGCCCCTACATCAAGGCGCGGGTCGAGGTGCTCAAGGACATCGACTCGCCCGACAAGCAGGTCGAGGTGAAGGCCCTCGCCCAGGCGGCTCTGTCGATGTTCCAGAAGGCGGTCGACCTCACCCCAAACCTGCCCGATGAGCTGAAGAACATGGCGGCCCGGACCACCAATCCGAGCCACCTCGCCGACTTCATCGCCTCGTCCCTGCCCTCGCTCACCAGCGCCCAGCGCCAGGAGCTGCTCGAAGTGCTCTCCGTCCACGAGCGGCTCGAGCGGGTCAACCGTCTCCTCGCCAAGGACCTCGAAGTGCTCGAGGTCGGTTCGAAGATCCAGAACCAGGTGAAGACCGAGCTGCAGAAGAACCAGCGCGAGTACTACCTGCGCGAGCAGATGAAGGCCATCCAGAAGGAACTGGGCGACGGCGACGATCAGCAGCGCGAGATCTCCGAGCTTCGCGAGAAGATCGAGAAGGCGGAGATGACCGAGGAGGCGAAGAAGGAAGCCCTTCGCGAGCTCGACCGCCTCACCCGCATGCCCCAGGCCGCGGCCGAATACACGGTCACCCGCACCTACATCGACTGGCTGGTGAGCCTGCCCTGGAACAAGCGTTCCGAGGTGGAGCTCGACATCCAGAAGGCGAAAGATGTCCTCGACGCCGATCACTACGGCCTCGAGAAGGTGAAGGACCGCATCCTCGAGTACCTCGCGGTCAAGAAGATGAAGCCCGACGTCAAGGGTCCCATCCTCTGCTTCGTCGGGCCTCCCGGTGTCGGCAAGACCTCGCTCGGCAAGTCCATCGCTTCCGCCATGGGCCGCAAGTTCCACCGGATGTCCTTCGGCGGCATGCGCGACGAGGCGGAGATTCGCGGCCATCGCCGCACCTACATCGGCGCGCTCCCCGGCCAGATCATCCAGGGGCTGCGCCGCTGCGAGAGCAAGAACCCGGTGTTCATGCTCGACGAGGTGGACAAGCTCGGCCACGACTTCCGCGGCGACCCCGCGGCGGCCCTGCTCGAGGTCCTCGACCCCGAGCAGAACAACAGCTTCAAGGATCACTACCTCGATGTCGCCTTCGACCTCTCGGAGATCGTCTTCATCACCACCGCGAACGTGCTGGACACCATCCCGCCCGCCCTGCGCGACCGCATGGAGGTGATCCGCCTCGCCGGTTACACCGAGGAAGAGAAGCACCAGATCGTCCGCCGGCACATCATCCCGAAACAGCTCGAGAACCACGGCCTGACCGCGGAGCACATCGCCTTCGGCGACGACTCCATCGTCAAGCTGATTCGCGAGTACACGAGGGAGGCGGGCCTGCGCAACGTCGAGCGCGAGACCGCGAGCATCATCCGCAAGGTGGCGAGGAAGCGCGCGGAAGGGGCCACCGAGACCATCGCGATCACCCCGGAGAAGGTCGAGGAGTTCCTTGGGGCTCCGTTCTTCGAGAAGGGCGAGATCGAGGAGAGAGCGCTCATCCCCGGTGTCGCTCTTGGCCTCGCGTGGACGCCGTCCGGCGGCGACGTGCTCTTCGTCGAAGCCTCGCAGATGTGGGGCGAGAAGGGCCTCACCATCACCGGTCAGCTCGGCGACGTCATGAAGGAGAGCGCCACCGCGGCGTTGTCGTGGGTCCGTTCCAACGCGCGACGTCTCGGCGTCGAGGACTCGTTCTTCGAACGCGTCGACATCCACCTGCACGTGCCCGAGGGAGGAATCCCCAAGGACGGCCCGTCCGCCGGCATCACTCTGGTGACCGCGATCGTGTCGCTCCTGCTCGGACGTCCGGTGAAGAAGGGCCTGGCCATGACCGGCGAGATCACTCTGTCCGGACGCATCCTGCCCGTGGGCGGCATCAAGGAGAAGGTGCTGGCCGCGCATCGCCTGGGCATGAAGGAGATCCTCCTGCCCAAGCGGAACGCGAAGCAGGTCCAGGAAGAGCTGCCGGAGAACGT